>NZ_JANMZH010000122.1:0-1355 GCF_031383065.1 Microcoleus sp. OTE_8_concoct_300
ACTTTTCTTTTTGTAACGGCTAAACGTAACGTTCGTTCGGCTAAATTATTATCTGGTGGCATCTCTGGGTGATTCAGAAAATACCACCATTGATCGGCTTTATGGAGCAAGGAACGTAACAGTTTACTTGCTTGGGCACAGGCTAGCTCAAACCAAGTTAAGAGTGCAGATTCAATTTTTAATTTAAACAGGGATGCCCAATTCCAGAACTCGTCAATCTTTTGAGTTTTTTGGTAGAAAGCGTAGTTATGAAAGCCTTCATCGATCAAATCAATAAATTTGACGCCTATCTCCTGATTATGTAAACCTGGTAACTTGCTCAGCTTTTTGAAATGACGGCGTAAATGGGCTAGGCATTTCTGTTGCGCTCTGACTGAATAACCATTATAAACGCTATAGTCATCGGAACTGAGGACACCTGTATAGCTTGCACCCAGAATTAATTCTAACTCGGAGCGAGAACGAGTACCCGCCGCATGAAATAATGCGAAATCTGTATTGGCAAAAATCCATAACCATTCTTTAATCCCCTTGACCATCCAAGGCGTTTCATCAGCATGGATATTGGGCTGGGTTTGTTTGACCCACTCTTTGAGCAGGTCAATACTTTGAGCCACTGCACCATCTATTCGTTCATTGGTGGCTACTAAAGTTCCCACTCAAGAGTCTATTTTTCCTAATTCCCACAACAGTTCTTGTTGTTTTTCGTAGGATAAATGTCCGTAATTATTTATCCATCCCAAAAAAGCTTGCAGTCTGATTCCGATATCTTGCCCCGGTACTATTTCTGGCGACCAGTCTGCTGTTTGTGTTTCCCCACATTCGCTACAAATACAGGTATATCTTTGATATTCTACTATTTCTATTGGACTCTCTACTAACTGAGCTACTTGCTGCGTATCTATTTTTATTGGTTCGCCACTGAATTCCCCTTGACCACAACATCTGCACACTTGCGGTCGTAATATCTCCAATCTATCTACTCGACCAAACCCCTTCCTCGTTTTTCCCGGATGCCCTGGTTGTCCTCCTGGTTTACGTTTTGGTGTCTCCCTTTCCTCTGTTTGAGCTTCTAGTTTTTTCTCGCTTTTTTTGAGGAGCTCAGACGATGGTGGCTTTGATGATGTTGTGCTGTCTAAATCTCTGCTGATTTTAAGTTTCTCTATTTCCTGTTCTAGTTCTATTACTCGGGATTTTAACTGCTCTATAGCCATCGCCTGCTCAACGATCATCTCTACCAGTTTCTCTGTCGCCAACTGTTTTAAGGTTTCACTGTTGAGTTTGGGTGGCAGGTGTTTTTTCATAATTGCTATATTCTACTTTCCCGTATCACAGTTGTCAATACCCACCACCTG
>NZ_JANMZH010000155.1:0-1042 GCF_031383065.1 Microcoleus sp. OTE_8_concoct_300
TCGGGAAAAGCAAGGGGTTCAATGGTGCCAGTTCGGAAAGTATTTCGCTGCTGGTAAAAATCGCCTTCCGGGAAGCGAAACACAATTAATTGTCGATCGCGCAGGTTAACAACCCAATATTCTTGAATTCCGGCTGCTGCATAAATCTTGCTTTTTTCCTCTAAGTCTTTACTCAAACTTGAATCAGCATATTCAATCAGCCAAAAAATGTTTTCTGGATATGGGTGATGTTCCAGGTAGATATCGTTGAGAGGTTGAACGACGGCAATATCGGGTTCTGGTTCTGAGTTATTTGGCAGAGTAATCGGTCTGGCTTCGCGAATTTGGGCTCTCGTAGATAATGCGACTCGCAATCGGTTGGCAAATCGATCGCTAAAATAAGTATGGGCCGTTCCTTCGGGTACCATCTCGACTATTACTCCATTTAGTAATTCAACTTTGCGATCGTTTAAAATGCCGGCTTCGATCATTTTATGGTAGTGATCTATTGTCCATTTTGCTGTAGTTAATGTCATCGCGATCGCTCCTTGCTTATATCTCATATCATGTCCGATCGATTAACCATAATATCCCGGTCGGGGCGGGTTTTTGAGATGGTCAATTATTCGCAGGTATTGTTGGTGAACCCGCCCCTACAAAAATCGCGGTTCCTCGACCGGACATGATATCACTATGACTTTTTGCTGAATTAACTTATTTTAGGCGATATACTCATGTTCTATCGGATTTTTTACGTTCCTCTAACCACCGCTGAAATGACTTCTGACTTTCTCCAGATGGTTTACCGAGAATAATATTTTTGATGCTAATGTCTTCGTCAATATCAGGCCAGTGGATTCCATCATTTCCACCAATAAATCGCCAATTATTGCGTTCGTTTGGTGTGCTATGCAATAGCCGAGGATACCAAGCTAAAGGAACAGAAATAGTACGACCATCGGATAGATCGACTGTTAGCGCGTCGTCTGTAACAACTACGTTTTGTGCTTGGGGGATTTCTAGCAACTCAACCATTAAAGAAGTCATTCCAACCTGCTAATAA
>NZ_JANMZH010000191.1:0-3508 GCF_031383065.1 Microcoleus sp. OTE_8_concoct_300
CGCCCAAGTTTCCAGAAATACAGCAGATTGCAGATCGTTAAGTTTTTGTCCGTAGTTAGCACCTTGTAAAAGCCGATCGACTATTGTCAGCGCTTCTTGTCCTCTCATCGCCACTACCTTGACTTATTATTTTAAGTTTACGGGCTTCTCACCCGCTTGCCAGTAGCGTTTCAGGAAACCGTATAAAAACTTTACAAAAGTAACTCACTTTTTCTCACCGACAGGGCGATCGGGCGTGGGTTATCAATTTAATAGCTTTTAAAACAAGCTGTACTTACTGGAGGTAAATTATGGCTATTAATCATAACGTTCCGTATTTCAGCCAAGAAGATAACGAGATTGAATATTGGCGCACCTGCGGTCCTACGAGTGCAGCAATGTGCTTAAAGTATTTTAATGTTCCAGATTTAGGTTCCTTCCCACAGTACGAAGATGACGTTAAAGCACGTTTTGATAGACTTGGCATAGATCACGGTTCTCCCGATGGAATCAGGAGGTTGTTAGAAGGTTTAGGGTTAAGAGATGATTTGACCATGAAGGGAAGTCTCTCAGACATTACTCGCTCTCTTGATTCTGGTGAAATATGTATCTTGCATGGCTTTTGGACGCAGCCAGGTCACATTTTGGTTATTCGTGGTTATAACGACAAGGGTGACTTTTTTGTGAACGATCCACATGGAGAATGGTTCTACGGTGGGTATAGTGTAAATTCACAATTTTCACCAGATAATAAAGGTGAAAATAAACTATACAGTCGCAGGTTGATATCCTCGGGTGGTAATGCCGGTACACAGCGCGAGGCTTTGCTTTTTTATGACACTTGGGATAGTAGCAAGATCGACTCTACTGCAACAATGTGGCTACATAGAATTTCTCATGAGCAAGGAGGCGGTCCTAACCCACGCGATATTCCAGGAGAAAAAAAGGAGCCATCAAAAATTGGGGAAATCTTGAAAAATAACCGAGTAATTACTTTGAACGAACTCACTGCTGACAAAGAATTAGTTCGAGAAATCCAAAGCCGACTTAATGCTATTGGTCTGCTGAAATTGTCTGATGTAAATGGAATCTTTGGGAATGTTACTAGGAATGTGCTAACTCGTTTTACCGATTCAGTATTCCTCAACAACATGAATACTGGCTTATTTGGGAAGACATTCTTCCAAAAACTTATGGAGCTCCGGGGTACGCCTATTGTAATTACTTTTCCTATCGATCCGCCAGGTTCTTTGCCGGAAAAATTTGCGATCGCACTTAAATTCACCTTGAAATGGGAAGGAGGCTTTGTCGATAACCCATTTGATTTAGGCGGGCGGACAAACAAAGGAATTACCCAGAGAAATTATGACAGCTACAGGATGGACAAACGACTGCCCACCAAGGATGTGAAGGATATTGAGGATACCGAAGTGATGGAAATCTACTCCGAGAGGTATTGGAAACCATCTGAGGCTGATTCAATGATATTACCTCTAGCTATAGTGCATTTTGATACTGCTGTCCTTTTTGGAGTAAGGGGTGCTGTCAAGTTTTTACAGGAAGCATTAGGAATTACTGCTGATGGAATTTTTGGACCGCAAACTGAAAGTGGACTGCAAGCTAACAATAACAAAGAAACAGCCTTGAAGATTATCGATGGAAGAATTGCTTACCATCACAGCAGAGTTAGGCAGAACTCTTCCCAAGAAGTCTTTTTGGATGGTTGGGTGAACCGTGCTAATAACTTGAGAGAGTTTATCGCAAACCTGTAGAGAAAAACTGAACTAAATTCGGCAAAAGGTTTGTCCGTTATATTGAGTCGCGATCGCATCTGCTTTTAAAGGCAAGGTGCGATCGCTCTCCAACTTGATTGTCAATACTAATTTTCTCCTTGTGTAAAGAGGTTTTAAACTATGAACTTCCCGGCGATGTTGGATGTGGCTATTGGCTTGTTTTTCATTTACTTAATTCTCAGTCTTTTAGTTTCAGGCATTCAAGAATTAATTGCTACAGTTCTAGAATGGAGAGCTAAACAATTGAAAGAAGCCATCCAAATTCTACTTGGTGACAATGAAGCAAATGATCCGTCCGCTAAACAAGCCCAAAAAATTGCTAATGATCTGTGGAATCATCCTCTGATTCGATCTCTGAATCAAAGAAAAATTATTCGAGGTTCTGTCGGCCCTTCCTATATTTCTTCAAAAATGTTTGCGGCTACCTTGCTGGAAATTATCCAAACTAATTACGATTTTAACGCTTCAGGAACAATTGATGACATCGTAGAATCTCTCAAGGATAATAAAATACTAGATACAGAAATAGGACAGCGGATTTATTCTATCGCTTTAATAGCTCAAAGGAAAGCTAGTGCTAGTGAGAATGGAATTAAGTCTTTAGAAAAGGAGATAAGAATTTGGTTCGATCAGTCGATGGAGCGAGCATCTGGTGTCTACAATCGGAATGTTAAGGGGGTTACTTTTTTGATTGGCTTGGGAGTGACACTGGCGATCAATGCTGATACATTCTACATCGGTCAAAGATTAAACAAAGATGCTGCTTTGCGCTCTAGTATCAATCAAGTGGCAACTAAATATGTTGCAGGAAGTAATAAGCCTAGTTTAGATGAAATTAACAGCTATTTGGATAATATAACTATGCCTCTTGGCTGGTCTACAAGGGAACAATTTAACAAGCAAGTAAATCCCCGATATCCCGCTAAATCTACACTTGGGGATTGGGTATTCGGAATCATCAAACTTTTATTTGGTTGGCTGTTGAGTGCTGCGGCCATAGCTATGGGTGCGCCCTTTTGGTTCGATCTGCTAGGTAAATTTATTAACGTCCGTAATGCTGGTCAAGTACCTGAATCAACATCTAAGGATAAGCCTAGTTGAGCAAGGTTTGGTGAAAAGCTTTAGCGAGCGCTCTCCTGTCACTACTCAAGTCAGCAAAGCCTTTGATTAGCTGTTAAATAGGGCTCGCCCCTTGCTTCATTAACCCGTCATGCGATCGCACCTCGTCACCTATCCATCGTTTCAGCAGACAACACGAGATGAGAGTGAAAGGTGCGATCGGTCTTTATCTACTATTGGAAGTCAATTTGTGAAATTATTCTCATTTCTGGGCACCCGTAAACCCAAGAAACCGGGTTTTTTGCCGTTGCTGGGGGCTGCGACGCAGTATTCTCGCAAAAAAACCCGGTTTCTGACCACCCGTATTTCTGGGCACCCGTAAACCCAAGAAACCGGGTTTTTGCCGTTGCTGCGGGCCCTGAGGCAGTATTCTCGCAAAAAAACCCGGTTTCTGACCACCCGTAAGTCCTAATAGCAATAGGGGCGGACAATATGCCCACCCCACACACTAGATATCACTTTGATATCAGACTTAGATTTTCAATACCCCCAGGGGAATTCGAATCCCCGTCGCATCCGTGAAAGGGATGTGTCCTAGGCCTCTAGACGATGGGGGCGCGTTGCGTTTGCTTGTGTTCCGCACCTTTATTACCTTAACTAATCTTTCCCAATCTGTC
>NZ_JANMZH010000198.1:0-3198 GCF_031383065.1 Microcoleus sp. OTE_8_concoct_300
AGGAGATGCAGCAAAAAAAGCCGCGCCAATCACAACAACCGTTGTCATTACCTGAATTACCTCATTAGCGCCGTCGTCCAAAAAACGTTCGAGTTGATTGATATCATCATTGAGAATAGAAATCAAACCGCCCGTGCTGCGTTCTTCAAAATAAGCTAATTCTAATTCCTGCAAATGGCTGTAAGCTTCCAGACGCAAATCGTGTTCAATATCCTGAGCCAAATTGCGCCACAAATAATCATAGGCATATTCAAAAATAGATTCCAACGCCCAAACAACCGCGCTCAAAAGAGTGATAATTGCCAGTTGCCAAAAGACATCTTTTATGCCCCACTGAGCGAGGAGAGAATCTTGCTGTTTCACCACCACATCAACGGCAATACCGATTAATGCTGGCGGCGCTAAATCAAAGAATTTATTCAGCAGCGAACTGATACTTGCCAGCCAAGCTTTCACGCGGTAGCGGCGCCCGTACTTCAGCAGCCGCTTTAGGGGATGGACAGGTTTTGATGGATTTGGTGATACTTGAGAATCATTCATAGGGCATGGGGTATCGGAAATAGGGCCGAGAATTAAAAATTAGTAGGGTATTCGGCGCGCACCTTACCCTGGTTTAATTTTTAATTCTCAAATGCCCCGTTCCTAGGCTTTAAACGTTAACACTGGATTCATTTTAGCGACTACACCCACTATTTGCGCCTCAACCTGAACGTCAATTACTGGTTGAATTGGCTTGTAAGCGGCCGGTGCTTCTTCAATTCTGCGTTCTTCGCGCCAGGTAATGCAATCTACGCCGGTTAATCCCAAAGCGGAGTCAGTTTTGTCAGCACCTGCGCGACTCATATCGAAGCGCGATCGCGCCCTACCTGCACCGTGAGAAGCCGATCGCAAAAATCGATCGTTCCCCGAACCAACCAGCAAAAAAGACGGCGCGCCCATAGAACCCGGTACAATTACAGGCTGACCGGAATGTGCGGGACAAGCGCCTTTGCGCGTTACCCAGCCGGCACCTTCAGCTAAAGTGATATTGTGAGGCAAATCGTAAACTAAGGGAGCTTCCACATCGCCGAAAACTTGTCGCAAACGCCAGCGCAGAAGTTCTGCTAGCAGCAAACGGTTGATAAAACCGTAGTTAGCGGCGGTTGCTTCCGCTTGCAGGTAGCTGTTGACAAGTTCGGGATTTGCTGCGACAGACAGCGGGAAAAGCCGGGATTCAGGATGTTTCAGAGTTTTCGGCCAGGCGTCGCAAGCTCGATCGCGCCACATTCCGCCGATGTATTTGCCGACATTCCGCGAACCCGAGTGAATCATGAAAGCGATTTGTCCCGATCGAACTCCCCAAGTATAAGCCGTAGCTCGATCGATAACTTCCTCAACCACTTGAATTTCGACAAAGTGATTGCCGCCACCGATGGTAGCTAACCCGCCATCCCTGACTAAGCCGTCATTTGGGACTAATTCTTCGGGAGCCCATTTGACATCGCCATTCATGGAACCGCCGAGGAAAGTGCGATCGCACTCTGTGGCCAACTGCTCGAAATCCGAATTAGCCGCGCTGCCGGTTGCCTTGTCTGGCATACCATCTAGCCATCCGGGAATCCCGTGTTGGAACATGGCGCGAGCAGTTTTTGCAGTCATGCTGACATCGCGAGTACCGAAGAAATAATCGCCTTTGAGCAATTCTACAAATCGATCGCGCTGACTGAGGAATTGTTCGATCGACAAATCCGCAACGTGTAACCGCATCCCGCAGTTGATATCGGAACCGGTAGCTGCCGGAATCACCATTCCTGCTGTTTCTACGATCGAGCCGATCGCCACCCCCGAATCCCCCGGATGGAAGTCAGGAGTAGCGCAGGCGCGGCAAACGCAGCCGCCTTGAGGGTGTCGAACATTCGCCAAATTTGCTAATTGTTTGAGCGCCTTTGCTTCCACAGGAAAATCCTCTGGCAGCAAAACTTCTGCTGTTGGAGCATCGGCATCTTGCCAGTGTACTTTCAAAGAACTATTGAGACAAATCGAGTAGACTTTATTGTCGTAACTAACATCAAGACCTTGCCGAGACAAAGCTCGCAAAAGCCTGTTCAAGTTTTTTGGCTGCTGCATAAATAGTCTGATGCGGGTTGCATAGCAACCCCCAAAAGTTGAAGAGATTTTTTAGGGAACAAAAGACTTGGGTTCAGCAGCCGCAATCTTTTTCAAGATAAGTTGAAAGGCAACTTTTCTCATGACTCAACTTATAACCTATAATTTTTGATATGTCAACCCTTTCATTGAATTTTTAATAAATATATATGATTTACCAAGCGGTGTCAGAAACCCGGTTTCTGCCTAAAAAAATCGCATCCAAACCAAAGATTTTGCGAAGAAACCGGGTTTCTTGGGCCAGCGCGTCCGACCGCATTCCAGTCTTCATTGCCAGGAAGTAGGGGTAATCCCCCGTGGTTGGCCATCCCCACTTAAAGAAAATACCTCACCGTTGTTACAACCCGACTTTTTTTAGCCCGCAAAGCCGCTTTCAAAAAGAAAGCAGTTTGATTGTGCAGCAGTCCCTCCCACCAATTTCGCGTCACAAAAGCCGGAATTATCAGCGTTAAATATACTCCCGGTCGCTGCTCTTCAAACAAAGTCAAAAAGTGCGTCAAAGCTTCACCAACAGAACGGTAAGGCGATTCCAGAATTTCCAAAGGAATATCTGACTGCAAATCTTTCCAAGCTAATTGTAATTTTTCTCGATCGGTCAAACCAATATCTACGTGAACTGCCACAACTTCATCAGAAATTAAACGAGCGTAATCAAGGGCCTCGAAAGTTCCCCGGTGCAACTGCCCGACTAACACCACTGCCGGATGTGTCACCTTCTTAACTTTAGGTCTGGGAAGATAAGACCTCGGTTCTATTCCCTGAATGCTCAACCTAGCCGCTACATACCGATAGTGTCGGTGAATAGCTAAAAATAGACTGACTACGATCGGAATAGTTACTACGACAACCCAAGCTCCCAACAGGAATTTTGTAGCGAGAATTACAGCCAAAACTCCCGTTGTTGCCACTGCACCAATACCGTTCATCACAGCACTAACTTGCCAACCTTTACCTCGTTCCTTAAACCAGTGAATTACCATTCCCGATTGGGACAGAGTAAAAGAAGTGAAAACTCCAACCGCATACAGGGGAAGCACCGCACTTGTATTGCCT
>NZ_JANMZH010000202.1:0-54229 GCF_031383065.1 Microcoleus sp. OTE_8_concoct_300
TATTCTTTTTATCATCATAAGTATTGTTTATTTTGCTTTACATTCCGAAAATACTTGTAACATATCTTATAAGATGTAAGCGACGAAGGATGCAGGAGGAAAGGCTGGGGATCGCTGAGCCGGGGCGGGAATTTCGATCGATCGAAATATATTGTGCAGCGAGCCGAACAGCGGATAGAGAGGGTTTGTGTAAAGAATTTAATACTTAAAAATCAGAATTGGTAAGTGGTAATGGGGCAGGAGGAATTAGTTAGAAATACCTAAAGTTGTGGTTGGGAGTGGAGATCGATCGCCCGATCGATCTCCACTTCCATTCAGTATGTAGCAATCTAAAAACCAAAATCTCAAATCTAAAATCCCGTGAATCTGAGACCGCTAACTCAAAAATCGACAGCATACAACATAATATGGACAGGGCTTGTGCAGCAAGAGCAAGCTCGTTTCTCAAACCAAATCCGTCGTTACAGCAATTTAACCTCGCTGAAAACCTGGTTTCTGCGTTAACTGCGCGTAAGTCTAGTATGGATATTTAGCCCCATTCTTACTCTGGTTGTGCCTCACCCCCCTTCAAAAGCCGTTCACTGCATCAATCCAGATTGCCCAAGGCCCTACCCTCAGACTTGGGGCAACAATTTTTGTCATAGTTGCGGGGCTCCCCTGCGGCTAAAAAATCGCTACGTCCCTCTACAAGGCCTCGGTTCCGGCGGTTTTGCAGCGATTTTCACAGTTTGGGACACAGAAACTGAAACCGAGCGCGTCCTGAAAGTGTTGCTCGAAACGGCCCCGAAAGCGCTGAAACTGTTCGAGCAAGAAGCTTGGGTTTTGGCACTTTTGCGGCACCCTGGCGTCCCTAGAGTCGAGCCTGACGGTTATTTTCACGTCCAAACGCAAAATTTTGCAGGCGGCGAGGGAAATCCTGCGGCGAGGCGGCTGCCTTGTTTGGTAATGGAAAAAATTCACGGCAAAACTTTAGAAGAGGTTCTCGACGAGCACCCTCAGGGATGTCCGCAGGAATGGGTGTTTAGTTGGCTGAGTCAAGCTGTGGAAATTTTAGAGGAGTTGCACAGGTGTCAGATTATTCACCGCGACATTAAACCCTCAAATTTGATGCTGCGCGACCCGGAATCGCCCCAAGTATTGCTGAGCAAGGGTTTGGGCGGACTGCAATTGGTGGCGATCGACTTTGGGGGAGTTAAACAGATGGGCGGTGTCGAATCCGTGGGGAAAGATTCTCGGAGTTCGACGCGGTTGATTTCGCCCGGGTACAGTCCCCCGGAACAAATTATGGGCGGCGGTGTGGTGCCGGCGACGGATTTTTATGCGCTGGGGCGGACTTGCATTCATTTGCTGACGGGGAAGTATCCGGCGGAAATTGAAGATCCGATGACGGGTGAGTTGCGGTGGCGCCACATTGTATCTGTGAGCCCGGCTTTGGCGAATTTGTTGGACGATATGGTGCGATCGAATGTGCTGCAGCGTCCGGCGACTGCTGCTGATGTTCGGGCGCGTTTGCAGGAGATTTATGCTAGGAGTAAGGGCAAAATCGCCATCGCCCCTGCAGGTCAAGCTGTTTTGGAATTCTGCCGACAAGTAGTGGTGGGCGGGGCGCAAAAAACTGCAAGTTTGATGGTTTTGCTGTTCGGCGCGATCGCCCAAATGGTGGTAGCTTCTCTGGATACCGGCTGGGAAATGCTGCTGGGTGGCGTTGGTGGAAGTGCGGGGGCGATCGGCGGTTTGGTTTTGGGCTATGCTTCGCCTATCGGCCCGCAAATTGCCAGTTTTCTGAATGAAGGTTTGCAGCAATTAATTCCTAACATGACTTTCGCTGTCGGGCCCGAAGTGCTGCTGTTTGGGTTGGCGGGGTTCGGAACTGCGATCGGTTTGACGGATGCGGGGAGTTTTCGCCAGCAAAAACAGTATTGGCTGTCTGGATTGATGGGAGCTCAGGGCTATTTGTTGGCTGGTTTGTGTTGGATGGAAGCAACAGCTTCTAGTGGTGTGCAGGGGGTTATTTTGGGAGCTTTTGCGATCGCCTCTCTGACGGTGGGAATGGGTTTGCGCAGCCATCAATTAGTTCACGCTTTGGTAGTGGCTGTTTTCTCTACGGGAATGTTTCTGTTTCTGAATGCTTGGAACATTTTTCCGGGGAGTTTCTTGGGGATTTTATCACTGTCTAACGCTAGCTTCGGCTGGCTGCAAGTTTGGGGTTCAATTGTGTTTTTTGGTTTGTTGGGAAGTGCGATCGGGCTTTGTTTGGGAGTCAGTCATTATTTGGTTGTGCCTTTGTTGCGGTGGTTGGGATGGAAGTAATTATTGCATTGATGATTCGGCGGTTGAAACCGCTTCTACACAAACGAAGTCCGCCTGCGCGGACTAAAGGAAATTAGTTGATAATCATAAATAACATTAAATAATAGCCTCAGAGTGCCATGTCAAAAATATTATTAGAATCCTTTCGCACAGCCTATGCAAATATGGAGTTATCGCCCCTAATAACTCCGAAAGAAGTGGAGAACTTCCGAGTAGAATACGGGACAGAAGTGCTTGAAGAATTAGAGCAATTAGTCGAAGATGACCCTTCCGGTAGCGGTAAAATTATTTTTACGGGACATCGCGGCTGCGGTAAGTCTACACTGTTGGCTGAGTTTTGCCGCCAGATGGACGATCGCTATTTTACAGTCTTTTTCTCGATTTCCGACTTGATCGAAATGTCGGATGTTAATCATATCAATATTTTATTTGCGATCGCAGTTCAGTTGATGGATGCAGCCGAAAAACAGGAAATCCCTATCAAAAAATCAATTAAAGAATCATTTTATAACTGGTTTGCCACTAAAACTAAAACAACAATTGACGAATTGGGCGCCAGCGGATCGGTGGGGTTTGACCTGTTTAAGATGATTCAAGGCAAGTTAAAAGCTGATGCGACGATTCGCGAAGAAATCAAACAAGAGTTTATTCGCAAAGTTTCGGATTTGGTTGCAAGAATTAACGAGATTGCTGCCGTAGTTAGACAAGGGGCGAACAAAGACGTAATTGTAGTGATCGATGACTTGGATAAATTGGATTTAGGTGTAGTTCGCCAACTTTATCAAGAACATATTAAAGCGCTTTTTTTGCCAAGTTTTAGGATTATTTTAACAACTCCTATTTCGGCGATGCGAGAGGTCTCTTTAGCCGCTACCGTGGAAACAGAAACTAACAATCAAGTCGTGTTTATGCCAGTAACTAAGCTGTTTAAACGCGGGGAAAGCCGGAAGGCTGATGCTGTTGCAATGGCGGAACCGGCGGCGAGATTGAAAGAGGTTTTAGCTAAACGCTTGGGAAGTGAATTGATCGAACCCGAAACACTGGATCGCGTTGTCGCATACAGCGGTGGAGTATTGCGAGAATTGATTAGAATTGCAAACGAATGCTGCCGCATTTGTTTGCGGTTGGTGCGACGGAATCCAGAAGCTGCGATTAAAATTAATGCTGAGGTGTTTGAGGAAGCGATTAATAAATTGCGGATCGATTTCGATACCCGTTTAGGAACAACTGATTATGAGATGTTGATGGCAACTTACAGAGATTTTAAACCTGCTGACCCGAAAGCACAAGGCTTTTTGGACTTGCTGCATGGGTTGTATGTTTTGGAATATCGCAATGCTGTTTTGTGGTACGACATTCACCCGATCGTGCTAGAATTGTTAAAGCAGCGAGATGATTTTCCGCGTGAATAATTTCTTTTATACTCAACAATTAAACTCGGCGGTTGAAACGGCGGTTGAAACCGCTGCTACACAAACAAAGTCGGCCTACGCCGACTAAGGTAATGTCTGAGTCCAAAGTCGATCCCCCCTAACCCCCCTTAATAAGGGGGGGACAAGAGTGTTCTCTTTCGTTTCCCTTATTAAGGGGGATTTAGGGGGATCGAGACTTCGATAGTATTCTCAAAGTCCCCCTTATTAAGGGGGATTTAGGGGGATCGAGACTTTGATAGTCGATCCCCCTAACCCCCCTTAATAAGGGAAAAGAGTGTTCTCTTTCGTTTCCCTCCGGCGGGAGAGTTAGGGGGATCGAGACTTCGAGAGTCTACTCTCAAAGTCCCCCTTATTAAGGGGGATTTAGGGGGATCGAGACTTCGATACCAATGACAATTAATTATGTCGAATCTCAACAGTCAAAACCAAGATAATTATGAAGATTTACTCGTGTCAATTGAAGCGGGTAAAGATATTCTCAACTTGCTAATCGCGGTTTGCGATGATAGCGACTGTCGCGATCGCCTGATTGCGGATTATGAAGCAGATCTCGAACCGGATATCCGCCGCTATCGCGTAGAATTGGCGAGGGGTGAACCGAGTTTGCGATCGGCGATCGCCAATTTAGTCGAACAAGAAGCATATTTGCAGCAGCGGGGAAAAGCCGTGATCACGGTGACGGGTGTGGAAAAACTGCGGTTTTTTAAACAATTTGGCGAAAGTCGATCGGAACAACAAGTGTTTTTTGGCTATTTGCAATGGACGCGGGAAGCAATGCGGGAGTTTCCGTTTTCGATTGTCTTGTGGGTGACGCGACAAATTGAAATTCTGATTAGTAACGAGTCTCCTGATTTTTGGAGTTGGCGGAAAGGTGTGTTTCGCTTTGATACGAAAAAAACTGCGGCTGTTCCCAAAACGGAATTTGAACCGTTTCGATGCCTAGTTGAAGAGGACGATCGCGAACCGCCGAGTTTGATTCCGCTGGAAGATTTGCAGGATTTAATCGCGCGAACCGAACAGAAAAAAGGACTCCAAGACCCCAGTTTGGCAAGTCTTTATGCGAGTATGGGGAAGATTTATTACAGAAGGATAGAGTCTGGAGAGTGCGAAAATTTTCAGGATGAGTATGAATTGGCGATCGATTATT
Source organism: Microcoleus sp. OTE_8_concoct_300 (assembly GCF_031383065.1). Taxonomy (NCBI): domain Bacteria; kingdom Bacillati; phylum Cyanobacteriota; class Cyanophyceae; order Oscillatoriales; family Microcoleaceae; genus Microcoleus; species Microcoleus sp. OTE_8_concoct_300. Next base: position 4,891 of record NZ_JANMZH010000202.1, read on the forward strand.
TTCAAAAGGCGATCGGGCTGCAACAAGAGTTAGAGATGGAACTGGAATTATCAAGTAGCTTGAATTACCTCGCCCAACTTTATCAATCTCAAGGAAGGTACACGGAAGCGGAACCGCTGTATTTGCAAGCTGTGGAAATAGACAGGCGATCGCTTCCTGAAGACCATCCCAGTTTAGCCAATCACCTCAATAATTTAGCCGAACTTTATTCTTCCCAAGGTCGGTACTTGGAAGCGGAACCGCTGTTTTTGCAAGCATTAGAAATAGACAGGCGGTCGCTTCCTGAAGACCATCCCAGTTTAGCTAATCACCTCAACAATTTAGCCCAAATTTATAAATTCCAAGGAAGGTACTTGGAAGCGGAACCGCTGTATTTGCAAGCTGTGGAAATAGACAGGCGATCGCTTCCTGAAGACCATCCCAGTTTAGCTACTCACCTCAATAATTTAGCCGGACTTTATGAATCCCAAGGCAGGTACTCGGAAGCGGAACCGCTGTATTTGCAAGCTGTGGAAATAGACAGGCGATCGCTTCCTGAAGACCATCCCCGTTTAGCTACTCACCTCAACAATTTAGCCGGACTTTATGAATCCCAAGGCAGGTACTCGGAAGCGGAACCGCTGTATTTGCAAGCTGTGGAAATACACAAGCGATCGCTTCCTGAAGACCATCCCAGTTTAGCTATTGACCTCAACAATTTAGCCCTACTTTATCAATCCCAAGGAAGGTACTCGGAAGCGGAACCGCTATTTTTGCAAGCTGTGGAAATTTTTCGCAGCAAGTTGCCCGCAAACCACCCCAACATTCAGATTGGGTGGAAAAATTATGTTGGGCTGTGGCGTCAAGGAATTAGTAAAGGACATTTGACATTTGAGCAATTGCAAAAACATCCTTTCGGGGAACAGTTATTAGCGGAAATTCAGGAATAAATAAAAATATCGCTCTGAGTTACAAATTTTGTTAAAATGTCCAATATGCAGCATAAATTGTAGATTATTTAGTCGATCGCTCGCAGCTTATACCTAGTGCTGAAGCGCATCATTGCAGGGGTGCATTGAGTTTTTGCTGGTGCGTGAGGCGCTGAATTAATTTGCTCGATTTGTGACAATTCCAGGACTTACGCACTCCGACAAAGAAACCGGGTTTTTTACCTAATCTTCGAGTACGAACGAAGTATTTTCGTAAAAAAACCCGGTTTCTGGGTTCCCATGCGTAAGTGCTAAATTCTTAATCGCCGCGCCTCACACACCCTACAATATGGATTGTATATAATTTATTATATTTGATATCATAAGTAATACCCACAAATAATATTATATTTTTGCACTAAAATGTCAGTCACTACTCATCAATTAATTCAGTGGAAACAACAAGGGCGATTAATTGTCGCGCTGACAGCTTATGATTATGCGATCGCCCAACTACTCGACCAAGCAGGCGTAGACATCATCCTAGTCGGCGATTCCTTCGCAATGACAGTCTTAGGCTACGAAACAACCCTACCGCTAACCCTCGATGAAATGCTGCACCACGCTAAAGCAGTGCGCCGCGGTGTTAAACAAGGATTAATTGTGGTCGATTTGCCGTTTTTGACTTACCAAGAAAGTCCCCAGCAAGCCATGCACTCGGCCGGGAGAGTTTTGAAAGAAACTGGCGCTCAAGCTGTAAAATTGGAAGGTGGATATCCAGCAATAGCCGCCACAGTTTCGCAGCTAACATCCGCCGGAATTCCCGTGATGGGACACGTCGGTTTAACTCCGCAGTCCGTACACCAACTCGGCTACAAAAAACAAGGAAAAACAGCCGAAGCAGCCGATCGCATCCTAGCAGAGTCGATCGCCCTTCAAGAAGCAGGTGCCTTTGCGATCGTCTTAGAACACATTCCCGCAGACTTAGCCGCTCAAATTACCCAAAAATTAACTATTCCCACCATTGGTATCGGCGCCGGGCCGCACTGCGACGGCCAAGTTTTAGTTACTTCCGACTTGTTGGGACTTTCTGAAAAACAGCCGCCTTTTGCGAAAGCTTACGCCAATTTGCGAGAAACAATTACCCAAGCTGTGAAAGATTATTCCCTCGAAGTTAGAGAAGGCAACTTTCCCAAATAGGTTCTTAGTGAGGACTTTCCTTCTTAAAAATGAGGAATAAAGTCCTCACTACCAACCTAATTTACACTTTCGGCTGGCCCTCTTCTTCTTTATCCTTCTCCTGATCAACAGCATCATCATCAGATTGACTGATGCCATCCTTAAAACTACGCAAGGTTTTCCCCAAGGCATTTCCTAACTCCGGAATCTTCTTGGGGCCGAAAATTAAAATAGCGACTACCGCAACAATGCCCATTTCGGGCAATCCCAGACCAAACATACAAAATCTCCCGTAAAACTTGCTCGATCGGCAAGTCGATCTGCTGATATCCTTAAAAGTATCTACCTTTTTTCCTGCATCGTGCAACAGTAGAATCAAGTTTTATTAAGCTATCGGCTGCTAAATAGGAATGTTAGAAATATCCCAGCCTTCTCTGCGCGACCAACAGCACCATCTCATCCGCGATTTAGCAGATCGGATGGAAGCAGTATGGCATCGCTATCTCGACCTCGAACCCTACCACCTGCCCGCTGAGTTGGGATACGTAGAAGGGCGCTTGGAAGGAGAAAAACTGATCATTGAAAACCGCTGCTATCAAACGCCCCAGTTCCGCAAAATACATCTAGAACTCGCTAAAGTCGGGCCGCTGCTGGATATCCTGCACTGCGTGATGTTTCCCAGACCGAATTATGCTTTGCCGATGTTCGGTACGGATATAGTAGCAGGCAAAGGCCAAGTTAGCGCCGCGATCGCAGACCTTTCTCCCCTCAATTCCGATCGAACTTTGTCGGAAACCTACCGAACCCAACTAGAAAGTTTGCAGATCAACCAATTTTCTTGTCCCCGCCAAATTCCCGAATGGGGGGATATTTTCTCAGAATTTTGTCTGTTTGTGCGGCCAGAGTCTCTCGAAGAAGAAAGCCGGTTTTTGGATATTGTTCAATCCTACGTTGAAATTCACTGCCAACAGGCAGTCGCTTGCCAGCCAGTCTCTGCCGCCGAAGGATCGAAAATTCTAGACGCTCAAATTTACTATTGCACCCAGCAGCAGCAAAACGACAAAACCCGCCGCGTACTCGAAAAAGCTTTCGGTCAAGATTGGGCCGAACATTACATGACCGAGGTGCTTTTTGATTTCCCTAAATAGCTTAAATGTGTTTACAATACTTCACAGTGGGTGAAAAAAACTTAATCAGAAAATCACCTACTTTATAAGTCATGGGCAAGGAATCACGGGTCAAGGATAAATCATTTTTAAAACCCCCTGGGCGAGGAGTCATCGGTTTAGCGATCGCCGCTACTGTTATTACCACAGGAGTCGGTTTTTGGCAAGTATCTCAAATTAGAAAAGCCGAAGAGTTAAAGGCGGCTGCTGCAACGGCTGCTGCAACTCCCGCCGCCACCCCCACCAGCGTTACCGCTTTGGGTAGGTTGACTCCACAGGGGGAAGTGATCAAATTGTCAGCCCCTTCGGCGTCGGAGGGAGCAAGAATAGAACTGTTGCAGGTGGAAGAGGGCGATCGAGTCAGTAAAGGACAAATCATAGCAGTTCTCGATACGCGCGATCGGCTCCAAGCAATCCTCCAACAAGCCGACAAAGAAGTCAAAGTCAAACAAGCAGAATTAGCGAAAATTCAAGCAGGCGCAAAAACAGGCGTTGTCGGTGCTCAAAAAGCAGAAGTTGCCAAGTTTGAAGCACAAGTGCAAAGAGAAACCGAAGGCGAAGCAGCCAATGTCGCCCGCTTAGAAGCTCAACTGCGAAGAGAAACCGAAGCCGAACAAGCTAACGTCGCCAAATTTGAGGCCGCGCTGCAAAGAGAAACTGAAGCCGAACAAGCTAATCTTGCCAAATTTGAGGCACAACTCAAAAGAGAAACAGAGGTGCAGCAATCAAAATTGGCGAGGCTAGAAGCTCAATTGCGCGGCGAAATTGCCTCTCAAAACGCTACAGTCGATCGGCTAAAAGCAGAATTGAAAAACGCCGAAGCCGAGGAACAACGCAATAAAGAACTCTCAGAAACAGGCGCAATTTCTGCTTCCGCCTACGACACCAAACGCTTAGTAGTAGAGACGGCTCGCCAGAGAGTCAAAGAAGCTCAAGCTATCTTAAATAAAACCGTACAAACTTTACAAGAGCAGATAGTTGAAACGCAAGCCACATTCAAACAAAAATTAGAAACAGGCAAGCAGGAAATCAATCAATCGCGAGCCAATCTCAAACGCAAGTTAGAAACAGGCAGGCAGGAAATTAACCAAGCTAGAGCCACCTTAAATCAAAAGATAGAAACTGGTAGAGAACAAATCAATCAAGCCGAAGCAATACTCAAACAAAAAGCAGAAACCGGCCAAGAACAAATCAATCAAGCCAAAGCAAATCTCGACCAAATTGCCGAAGTCCGTCCCGAAGACGTGCAAGCCGCCCAAGCCGCCGTCGAAAGTGCGATCGCCACAAAACAAAAAGCTCAAGTAGACTTAAACTTAAGCTACATCAAAGCACCCGTATCCGGCTACATCCTCAAAGTTCACACCCGACAAGGAGAAGGCATCAACACTCAAGACGGCATCGTAGAACTAGGCCGCACCGACCAAATGTATGCCGTAGCAGAAGTTTACGAAACCGACATCGCAAAAGTGCGAAACGGCCAGCGCGCTACCGTCAGCAGCCCCGTATTTGCAGGCACTTTGGAAGGAAAAGTCGCTCGCATCGGCAAACAAATCGGCAAAAAAGATGTCCTCAATACAGACCCCGCAGCCGACACCGATGCTAGAGTTGTCGAAGTAAGAATTCGCCTCGATCCCGAATCCAGCAAGAAAGTTGCAGCCCTAACAAACTTGCAGGTTGAAGTCAAAATAAATATCTAAATTTTACGTTGACAGGACTTACGCATGGGGGATCAAGAAATCGGGTTTTTTACCGAAATTAAGGGTTTGAATCAAATATAAGGGTAAAAAACCAGGTTTCTCAACACCCGCGCTTAAGTCCTAAAATTATTCAATCCACTGCCCAAAATCTCAGATATAAAATCGACTGTTATGGCAAAAATACCGCTAGCTTGGGCACAGTTAACCCGCGAAAAAATGCGATTAGTAATCGCCCTAGCCGGCATTGGATTTGCCGACTTGCTAATGTTTATGCAGTTCGGATTTAGAGACGCGCTATTTGAAAGCTCTATCAGCTTTCACTCGAAGTTAAAAGGGGATATTTTTATCATCAACACCCAGTCTACGGCTTTAATAGCCATGAAAAGTTTTCCCCAGCGGCGCTTGTATCAAGCCTTGAGTTTTAACGGCGTTACATCAATTAGTCCGGTATATTTAGGCTTTGGATTGTGGAAAAATCCCGATCCAAACCAGCGCAATACCCGCCAATTGATGGTCATCGGTTTTGACCCAACTCATCCGATTTTGGATATACCGGAGATCCAAAATAATTTGCACAAAATCCAAATTTCGGATGTGGTTTTATTTGACCAAGCTTCTCGCCCGGAGTTTGGGCCGGTAGTGGAATATTTCAAGCAGGGAAAACCTGTTGAAACTGAAGTTGACAACCGCCGCGTTAGGGTAGAGGGGCTATTTACTTTAGGCGCATCTTTCGGTGCCGACGGCAATCTTGTTACTAGCGATTTGAACTTTCTGCGGATTTTTGGGACGCGGAGGACAAGAGGTTTAATTGATATAGGTGTTGTTAAGTTGGAGCCGGGAACGGATGTTAAGGCAGTTGTTGATAAAATGACGGCAACTTTTCCGAAAGACGTGATAATTTTTTCTAAAGAAGAATTTGCAGATTTTGAAAAAAAATATTGGCAGGAAAGTACCTCAATCGGATTTATTTTCACTCTCGGCGCGGCAATGGGATTTATCGTCGGGATAGTGATTGTTTATCAAATTCTTTATACTGATGTTACCGATCACTTGCCGGAATACGCTACGCTCAAGGCAATGGGATATAAGGACATTTACTTTTTGGGTGTGGTGTTTCAAGAGGCTATGATTCTGGCAATTCTTGGTTATTTGCCGGGGTTTGGGGTTTCTGTGGTGCTGTACAATTTAGGGAGAAGTGCTACGAGTTTGCCGATGTATATGACTTTGACAAAAGTTATAACTGTTTTTGTAATGACAGTGATCATGTGTTCTGTGTCGGGGGCGATCGCAGTTAGGAAGTTGCAGGCGGCTGACCCGGCGGATATTTTTTAACGAAGGAGGTTCGGCAACGAAAAAAAGCAACTGGGTTTTTCATCGATAATTTGATATCCTCAATTCTTTTCTCCATAAGGAATTGGATAGCTGTGCAGATCGAGCGCTATGCTGTAGGAGAGCATCCGTCTCGCTCTCGCTCGCGCTCTCCCTCGGTTCTAGGCTATGACCCAAAACCTCAACCCCACAGCTTTGCCTCCCGCCTTTCCCGACCACACGCAACTCCCAGAATCTGACGGCACGTTTGTGAAAAACTTTCAAGAACATCCCCAGAGTATCCTGCTCACAGACTCCCTGGAAATTACGCTGCAAAATCTTCATCCTGACGGACAATATGCGATCGGGCAAGATTGCGGTATCTACTGGCGCGAAACCGACCCTCCAGAAAAGGGTGCCGAAGCGCCTGACTGGTTCTACGTCCCCAGCGTCCCGCCGAGATTAGACGGGCAATACCGCCGTTCTTATGTGCTGTGGCGAGAGTATATTGTGCCGCTGATTGCGATCGAATTTGCTAGTGGCGATGGTTCTGAAGAACTCGACAACACTCCCTTATCTGCTTTACCATCTGGGGGAAATCAGAAACCGGGAAAATTTTGGGTATACGAGCGGATTATCAGGATTCCCTACTACGCAATCTACAAGATCCAAACCAGTGAATTAGAAGTCTATAACTGTGTGAATACTCGATATCACCGCTTGGAACCGAACGATCGCGGACATTACCCGATCGACCTGATGGGAGTAGAGTTGGGTGTATGGTCGGGTAGCTATCAAAATCAGACACAGCAGTGGTTGCGCTGGTGGGATAACCAAGGCAATTTGTTGCTGACGGGGAGCGAGCGAGCTAGACTGGAACGCCAACGGGCCGACGCTGAACGAGAACGGGCCGACGCTGAACGAGAACGGGCCGATCGAGAACGAGAACAAAAAGAGCGATTGGCGACTTATTTGCGATCGCAGGGAATCGATCCCGATCGTATATGAGCCTGGGCTGTTGCTCTATATGGCATTAATTTTATATTTTTAAATATAGTCATTACTATGAACACTTTACCAGTTGTCTCAATTAAAAATCTCAATCATTCCTTCGGCGAAGGACAACTTCGTAAACAGACATTATTTGACATCAACCTAGAAATTTATCCGGGCGAAATTGTGCTAATGACTGGACCTTCTGGGTCTGGTAAAACAACATTGTTAACCTTGATTGGAGCTTTGCGATCGATCCAAGAAGGTAGTCTCAAAATTCTAGACCAAGAATTGCGGGGAACCGGGAAAAATAAATTAGTTAAAGTTCGCCGCGACATCGGCTATATTTTCCAAGGTCACAATTTGCTCAAATGCTTGACAGCTAGGCAAAACGTCCAAATGTCTTTAGAACTGCACAGCCATCTTTCTCGCCAAGAAACTAAGGATAAAATAGAGGGAATGCTGGAAGCTGTGGGCTTGGGAGAAAGAATGGATTATTACCCCGACAGCCTTTCTGGCGGACAGAAACAAAGAGTTGCGATCGCCCGGGCGTTAGTGGGCCAACCTAAATTAGTATTAGCAGACGAACCCACAGCAGCACTAGACAGTAAATCAGGTCGAGATGTGGTAGAAATTATGCGAGGTTTGGCCAAAGAACAGCAGTGCACTATTTTGCTGGTCACCCACGACAACCGCATTTTAGACATAGCCGATCGCATTATTCACATGGAAGACGGCTACCTCGCACAAGATTCATCAACAGCGGCTGCCACAGGCGTTCTTTCGGGAAAATAAAATTAATCCACCTCAACTTATTTCCGAGAACCGGGACGCTTTCCTCCTACCTTAGCAGGACTTTTTGTCCCACTTTTGGCTGGACTTTTAGAACTACTTTTGCCGCTTTTGGGGCTTTTCGCTACTGGCAACTGGCCCTCAGTCTCATTTGTAGGTCTACCGGTAGGCGTTCTCGTAGTCCTAAAGGTAACATTCACCCCTTCATTCGACTGTTCCAGCACCAACATCGGCGTCGGCTTTGCTTTTTGATCCCACTCAATATGAACTATCCGACCTTGAATTGTCGGCTGCCAACTGTCGTGGTCGTCTGAAGGACTCAGATAAGTTTCCAAACAGTCAATAATTTGATTAATTGTCGCCGATGTTGCCTGAGTCGGCAGTTTCATCAGCTTAATTTGAATCCGAAACAGCACTCGTTTTTCTATTTTTACTGCGGGGTCGCCAGTTTCGTATTCGATATCAAACATCGAATCCACTTGCCTGCCGCTGCCGGCATTCCCGTTTTTATCTCCCACTGCACCCTGAGTCGGACGCAGGGCAATACTAATTTTTTCTTTGACTTTTACCTTGATCTGGTTCACAATGGCAAAGTGAAAGACTTCTTCCGCCATCCGCATTCTCAGGTAGTCTAAATTAAAGTCTCGCGAGTGGATAAGGTCGGGATTCTTTTCCATCTTTGATATGGTTTCCAGAGCCATTTTGTATTTTTTCTGGAGTTCTCGAGTTCTAAACTCCTCAAATTTAAGCTTTTTGCTCAAATCGCCGAGTTTTAGCTTGGTAAACAGTGCTAAACCGAGAAGCAATACCAACAGTAATCCCGACGCTCCCATGAAGAGTTGGTCTGAGGACGGATTTCCGGGTTTAGCCTGTTTAGGTTTGGGAGAGGCTACTGCCAACCTTGGTTCTACAAGGATTATTTGGGTTGACATGGGCTTTTAAAGGGTAAAATTTGACGCTATATTTATAACAGGAGTCCAGAGTAGAGCTGGTAGTGCAACTGGCTCAACCAACATTGACATCATTCCACCATCATCTTGGTACAACTGGATTTCTGCAACAGGAGTACGCACCCTCTAATTGATACTTTATCTTTAAGTGCAAGCAGGTTCCCGAAATATCGGAAAATCCCGCCATCGCATGGGCAATAAGAAATCGTGAATTCTCTGTAATATATTATACCAATACAGCTAAAAAAAAATGTTTGTTGGGCGGTCTCCGTTTCTAGCAAAATAAAAAGAAATACACATAAATTAATAGTAACTCTGGGAGCGAGCAGCGGAAAACATCAAGGACAACAGCCGATCGCCCGGACGATCGAGGGGCGGAGGTTGGGAGGGTGCTAATTCCTACTGTGCGCTCGCGGACGCCCTGCAAGCCCACCGGGTGGCTGGCTGTGAAAGTCGAGCTCTCTTTGCGATCGAACAACGTCTCCTTAGCTAAGATTACAGCTAATACCACCCATATTCGATCGTGACTTACGAACCCCTGCACCACAAATATCGCCCTCAGACATTTGCCGAATTAGTCGGTCAAGAGGCGATCGCCCAAACCCTCACCAGCGCCATCCTACAAGAGCGCATAGCACCAGCATATCTATTCACCGGCCCCAGAGGCACCGGTAAAACCTCTAGTGCCAGAATTTTCGCCAAATCTCTCAACTGTATTTCTACGGTTGCCCCCACCCCGACACCCTGCGGCAAATGCAACGTTTGCCAAGAAATTGCCCGAGGTTCGACACTAGATGTCATCGAAATTGACGCCGCCAGCAACACCGGAGTAGATAACATTCGGGATTTGATCGAACGAGCTCAATTTTCCCCCGTACAGTGCCGCTATAAAGTATATGTAATAGACGAGTGTTTGAGCGGTGATTCTCAGATAAAAACTAGCGAAGGTCTGATGCGGATCGACAATCCCAACATCAAAGGAAAACAAGTTCTCAGCTATAACGAAACTTCAGAAGTTTGGGAATTTAAAAAAGTTTTGAGGTGGTTAGACCGAGGGGAAAAACAAACACTGGTGATTAAAACCGCCAACCGAGAAATCAGATGTACTGGCAATCATCCAATCAGGACAGAACAGGGATGGATACAAGCAAAAAACGTAAAAGAAGGAGTGAAGATACTATCCCCTGTGAATGTGGGTGCGGCACCGTCATTCACAAAATTGGAACAGATGGACGCTTGCGGAGATTTGCCAGAGGACATCAATTTTACGGGAATACCTACGGACAAAAATCCTACGACTTGGCCTCTATTCTCGGACAGGCTCAAGCTATCCGGCCTCTCTGTGCGTGTGGCTGTGGAGAACAACTCGAAATACCAGACTTTTTACAAAAAAAAGGCAAAGGGATTAAGAGCATTCAGTCTCATTGGCAGCGACATCCGTATAAAAAAGGACATGGACTTTGGGATGCAAGAACGGAAAAGTTCTTGGCAAATGCCGAAGTTTTGCAACCAGAAACACTCGGACTCATCTACGGAACATTGCTTGGAGACGGTTTTATCACCTACCCAAATAAATATAGCCGATTTCCAAGATTGGGCTGGACACACGGAGAAAAGCAGCGGGAATGGTTGGAATACAAAGCTTCTTGCCTTTCGACACTGCGACCAAAGTTACGAGTTACACCTAACCGAGGATACGGAAATATATCAGTCTGTTGCAACACAGTCTGCCATCCCCAACTTAGAGATGTCTTTGACGCTGTTAAACCCAACGGAAACGGAAAATACGTCACAATGGATTGGCTCGATCGCGTCACTCCCGAAGGACTTGCTTGGTGGTACATGGATGATGGCTCGCTCAGCATTTCCCCAGAAGGAAGTCCAAGCATCCAAATTCATACAGAAGGATATTCTAGGGCAGAAAATCAACTCCTTGCCAATTGGCTTACAGGTTTGGGATACCCAACAACAACTAAATTTTACAGAAGGTCTAACACCTGTAAAACCTACGACTACATACACATGGGTGCTGAAACCAGTAGAAAATGGGTATCAGACTTTAAAAAGTATTCAATCCCTTCAATGGATTACAAGTTTGGAGACAGTCGAATCTGTAAAAGTCGCTGGGGTCGAGAGAGTTTATGATATTGAAGTAGAAGACAACCACAATTTTGTCGCTAACGGTCTTCTGGTTCATAATTGCCATATGCTAAGCACCCAGGCATTCAACTCTCTACTCAAAACCCTAGAAGAACCGCCCGATCGCGTTGTATTTGTCCTCGCCACAACCGACCCACAAAGAGTCTTACCAACCATCATCTCTCGATGTCAAAAATTTGATTTTCGCCGCATACCCCTCGACTCAATGATTGCTCACTTACATAAAATTGCCAAATTAGAAAATATTAACATTGCTAGCGATGCAGTACAAATGATTGGTCAACTCGCCCAAGGAGGTTTACGAGATGCCGAAAGTTTGCTCGACCAACTGAGCTTGTTTTCCGGGCAAGTAACAGTCGAAAAAGTTTGGGATTTAGTCGGTGCCGTCCCAGAGAATGACTTAATGGAGTTGCTGCAAGCTATTAAAAATGATAACCCTACAGCATTAATAGACATGACCCGCCACCTCATGGATCGCGGTCGGGAACCGCTAATCGTGCTGCAAAGTCTCGCGAGCTTTTACCGAGATTTGCTAATAGCCAAAGCGGCACCAAAGCGGTCAAATTTAGTAGCTTTAACCGATGCAACTTGGGGCAAACTTTGCAATTTTGCCCTGAATTGGGAGACCGAGTTAATTTTGGCCGGTCAGAAACATTTGCAAACCCATGAAGTGCAAATAAAAAATACCACTCAGCCGCGTTTATGGCTGGAAGTAACGCTATTGGGATTGTTGCCCTCAGCAATTAGAACTCAGCCACAACCAACAGCCGAACCAGGTAGAAATATTGCTCCATCACAAATTCACCCCCCCCAACCCCCCCTTGCTTCGGGGGGGAGCCAGACATCTAATATTGAACAACCTCCGGCTGCCCAACCTCAAAATCCTCCACCGACTTCGCAGCCTGTGGCTAATCGAACAGAAAGCACACCTCCTGCAGCGATTCCCGCACCTGTACCAATTGCTGAAACGAATCAAACAAATTATTCACCGACTAATTCAGCCGATGAAATCGATTTAAATCGAGTGTGGGAACAGGTACTTGCCCAAGTGCAACCGTTCAGCACTCAAGTCCTGCTTCGCCAACACGGAAATCTAGTAATTTTTACCAATAATACTGCCTATGTTAAGATCCGAGCGCCGAAGCTGCTCAATACAGCTAAAGACAAAGTAGGTAATATTGAAGAAGCTTTTTTGAAAGTTTTTAACCGACAAGTAACAGTAAAAGTTGGATTAACAAATCCCGCTGACACTAATAGTTCCCGCCCCAAGGATTTGCCAACTTCTAACGGACCTGTTGGCGAAAATCCCAGGAATTCTCATCCTGCGGATGATGCGGGCCAACAGGTGCCAAACTCGGCGGGTTCTGAGATTACAGATGATGTTTTGGGTAATGGGGGAGAAGAACAAAAACACCCACCAGCGGCTGAAAATACCGCCGTTAATGTGCCCCTAATTTCCGAATCGCGATCGCCGACCAACGGCTCTACAGACTCTCAGAATGACTCTAAAGCTCAGGCTGTAGCGGTGCGTGATGACGCGCGAAATGTCGCAAATTCGGCTAGGCAATTGGCTGATATATTTGACGGGGAAGTAGTCGATTTGTCCGATGACTTGGAGATTTGGGAGTCGGAAACTTTTAGATTGGAATCTCAACCGGATTCTTCCGAGTTATCTTCTGAGTTAGGTGAGGATGATTTTATAGACTGGTAAATGAGAATTGGGAATTGGGAATTGGGAATTGGCTTGACATATAATATTAAGTCCAGTTGATCTTACATCTTGCACTATTCTTAGGAACGGGCTCTCCGGCCTATTCCACCACGCTCCGCAGTCAAAATCCAGTTTATGCCATAACCGGCTTCTTGGCGGTTATGGCATAAAACAGTTTTCAGGGTTTGGGGCGAGTATGTCGCTCTCCGCTATTTTGATTTGGGTAGGTATAATGCTGTGGATATCTGTTGGTGTCTGGGATTTTCTGGCTTTGGAACTTACAGAAACCGTGTTTTGGGCTAGGCTGGCAGCACCAGTTATCCTTATTGCTATACTAATACTTGCCCTCCTGTTGAGGTAGAGAAAAAATGAGAGAACTTTTGAGCGAATACGATTTTCCTTTTTTATTAGGTATCGATTTTGAATCAGAATGGAAGAGAGTTTTGACCGTAGTTGAAAAACATCCTTGGTTAACTGTTGATGGGTATTTTCAGAATGAACAACAATACCGCCGTTACAAAATTAGAATGGGGACAGTGGCGAGTGAATTTAAGCTTTGGCAAATCGAAAATTGGAATGATAAATATTATATTGACCAAATTTATCGCTCTAGATATTGGCTGAGTCAAATAGACTCCATCAAATCATTTAATTATCGACATACAAGTTATGGGTTAAAACACGCTTGTGAATATTGGTGGGGTAGAAAACAAAGTAAATTTGGTATTAAAGACACTGGAGCTTATGTTGCTAACGGTTGCTTGATTGTAGCAGCTTTAATTTTAGAATGGAAATTCACGGATACTTACCAAGGACATCGATCCCTTAATGTGTATTTCCCGATTAGTGAAAAAAGTCTGAAACGATTGAAACCCGATTATCTAGGTGAAACCCGAAATGACTAAAAATCAACTTCTTTCGCTTCCTAGTTGGGAATTGGGCAATTTTATATTTTAGATATTCATCTGCGTTAATCTGTGTTTATCTGCCTATATCTGCGGTTAAAAAAAAGAAAATTTCTTAACCGCAGATGAAAATTGACAATACAAAAACTTTTAAGCCGACTCCGGTTTTGGGAGGGAAGACGGAAGTACCAACAACTCAGCAGTCGATCGCTTCTCGACCATTTCCTTAGTAATCGTACACCGGGCAACATCCTTGCGCGACGGCAACTCGTACATCACATCCAACATCAATTCTTCGACAATTCCCCGCAGCGCCCGCGCTCCAGTTTTGCGGCGGTATGCTTCCTGGGCGATCGCCCGAATCGCATCCGGCTTAAAGTCCAACTGCACATTATCCATCTTCAGCAGCTTTTGATACTGCTTAACCAAAGCATTGCGCGGCTCAGTCAAAATCGCCATCAGCGTTTCCTCATCCAGCGGCTCTAACACCGCCGCCACCGGCACCCGCCCAATAAACTCAGGAATCATCCCAAACTTCACCAAATCATCTGGTTCCAGTTGCTTGAGTACATCAGCAGCCCGCTTTTCCTTCGGCACAGCTTCTCCTGGCTGAATAAAACCCATTGACTTTTTACCCGTTCTCTGCTCTATCACTTTCTCTAGACCGACAAAAGCGCCGCCGCAAATAAACATGATATTGCTGGTATCAATTTGGATGCAGTCTTGATAGGGATGCTTGCGGCCGCCTTGGGGAGGTACATTCGCGATCGTCCCCTCGAGCATTTTCAACAGCGCCTGCTGCACGCCTTCCCCAGAAACATCCCGGGTAATCGAAGGATTTTCGCTCTTGCGGGCTATTTTGTCAATTTCATCAATATAAATAATTCCGCGCTGCGCCTCTTCCACGTCCATATCTGCCACTTGCAGCAGCCGCAGCAAAATATTTTCCACATCTTCCCCGACATAGCCCGCTTCCGTCAGCGTCGTCGCGTCAGCCACCGCAAACGGCACGTCTAGCATATCCGCCAAAGTCTGAGCCAGCAGAGTTTTTCCGCAGCCCGTCGGCCCGATTAACAAAATATTCGATTTTTGCAGTTCTACTTCTTCCGGCGGGTGCTTGCCGCTATTTTTGGCATGGATAAAGCTAAGGCGCTTGTAGTGGTTGTAAACTGCCACCGAGAGCACCTTTTTCGCCTCATCTTGCCCGATGGCGTTTTCGTCGAGGTAATTTTTAATTTCCCTCGGCTTCGGAATTTGGCTCATCGACATACTTTTGCCCGAGGTAGCGCGGCGCTTTTGCGTCGTTTCCTGCTTCGGAGCCACCGCCGCTGGGGGCACTGCACTTGAGTCAAACAACTCCTCATCTAAAATTTCATTGCACAAGTCCACGCATTCGTCGCAGATATACACCCCTGGGCCTGCGATCAACTTGCGCACTTGCTCTTGAGACTTGCCACAAAACGAACATTTTAGATGGGAGTCGTACTTAGACATAACAGCCTCTTAATTCAGTGCAGTGACATTCTCTCCCGCCGCCGGAAGGTTTTCCTTTTCGATAACTCGATCGACCAAACCGTAATTTTTGGCTTCCTCTGCCGACATAAAAAAGTCGCGCTCTGTATCAGCCTCTAATTTGTCGAGTGGTTGACCTGTGTGGTGCGCTAGCAGTTCATTCAGCTTACGCTTATGATAAAGGATTTCCTTGGCTTGAATCTCAATATCAACTGCTTGACCTTGAGCGCCTCCGAGTGGCTGGTGAATCATAATCCGGGAACTCGGAAGAGACATCCGCTTACCGTGGGCTCCTGCTGTCAGCAGAAATGCGCCCATACTCGCTGCCAAACCGTAACAAATCGTCACCACATCCGGGCGGATTTGCTGCATTGTGTCATAAATTGCCATGCCGGCCGTCACCGAGCCGCCGGGGGAATTTATGTACATTTGGACATCTTTTTCTGGGTCTTCGGCATCTAGATACAATAGCTGAGCCACTATCGAGTCAGCAACTTCGTCGGTTACGGGAGTTCCTAAAAACACAATTCGCTCCCGCAGCAAGCGCGAGTAAATGTCAAAAGCCCGCTCGCCCATCCCCGACTGTTCTAGTACCATCGGCACTACATTGCTGGGGCGGTCGCTGACATCAAAATCGTTATAGCTTGTAATTAGGTAATTGGAAGATTGAGATACAACCATAAGACACCAGTCAAGGATTCTAGACAATTTACTGCTGCTGATGAAAGCTTTAAATTAAGCCGCCAGCTTTTAACTATTATGCCTCGGATGAACGGATATCGGGGGAATGCCTAGTTTTGAGTGTGTGAGATTGCTTTCTGTGTTCGGCTTGGGCGCGGGCGTGACTCTCTCCGCGAGCGGGGTGAATCAGTTAAAACACTCACTTGTCAATCATCACTGTTTCTAGCGGACACTTGAAGCTTGTAGTAAGGATCCTGTGCGCGGTGCGCACCTGGAGCTTGTAGTTAAGGATCAGGTGCGCCGTTAAAATCACGGTTGATTTCATGCCCCCAATTAGGACATTTGAACAGATTAAGTTCTATTCTTCGCCTAGGACTTCCACTTCGACGCTCGTGGCTGCTTCTGCTGAATCTTCAGCGTCTGATTCTTCTGATTCTGCTGCGGGATTCAGAGAGCCTTCAGGTACGAGTTCGATTGTCCCTTTTTCTTCCAACCATTTCAGGGTTTTTTGTTTGAGCAAGTCTTCTCCTACAAATTCCATCAATTTTAGAGGATCAAAATTTCCTTTGGGAAATTGTTTTCTGACTTTTGCTACTTCTTCTAATACTTCTGCGTCTTCCACAGATAAGGATTCCAGCTTGGCTACTTCTGCCAGAGCTAGAGACTGCTTAAGTCGCTCGACTGCTTCCGGGCGCGAGCGTTCCCGCATCGGGCCCATATTTTCTTCAGTAAACAGTTGGTTGATATCTATGCCGTAATTTTTCAATTGGAGGGCTTGTTGATTCAGCAAATAATCGATTTCGCGATCGACCATTGTTTCGGGAATTTCCACTTCTATTAGCTGCACGAGTGCTGCTGATATAGCTTTTTCCTTATTAGCTGATGTCTGGTTTTCTTTGTCTGCTTTAAACCGAGTTTCGAGCGATTCGCGCAGTTCTGCTAAAGTTTCAAACTCGCTGACTTCTTGGGCGAAGTCGTCGTCCAACTCCGGCAATTCTTTTTCCTTAAGTTCTTTGAGAGTAATGGTAAAGACTGCAGGTTTTCCTGCTAGTTCTTCACTGCTATACTCATCTGGGAACTGCACAGAAACTTCTCTAGTTTCTCCTGGATTCATCCCGATCATGCCTTCGATAAAGCCCGGTACAAACTGATTTTCCGACAATTCTACTTGAAAATCTTCTGCTTGACCGCCGGGAATTTCTGCGGGAGTTTCGCCTTCGGGTGCTTCCGCAAATCTACCGGAGAAATCAACCAAAGCCGTGTCTCCCAACTGAGCCGGCCGGCCTTCTACGGGGATTAAAGTAGCTTTGTCCGATCGATATTTTGCCAATACCTCATCTACCTGAGCCTCATCATACTTAGCTTCTTCTGCTTGAAGCTGCAAACCTGTGTACTGACCCAATTTCACTTCGGGTTCTACGTCAACCTTAGCCGAAAAAATCAGAGGCTGTTCTGGATCGAATTTAGCTAGTAATTCTTCAAACTCGCTGCGCAATTCAAAACTGCCAATTGCCGGAATTTTTTCTTGTTCGAGGGCTTTTTGCAGGGAATCATTAATCAAATTTTCCAAAGCCGTCGCCTTCAAGCGAGTCTGGCCCAGGCGCTGCAGCAAAACTTGGCGGGGAACTTTGCCTTTGCGGAACCCAGGAATATTGACCTCGCGAGCAAATTGTTTAATTACTTGCTCGTAAGCTTGTTTTGATTTTTCTGATGGAATTTCGATTTCCAGACCTACTTGGCTGGCTGGAAGTTTTTCCTGGGTTACTTTCATCGGCTTTTTTGATATTTAACAATAGTAATAAAACACATACAAATCTGACTTTGCCTGCATTTTAATTTTGTACGCTTTGACTCGTAACGGCACAACTACAACACCTTTACCGGATGAGACAGTAAGTCATTGCCGGCTACTTTTTTGGCTCTTGCCAAATAGTTTTGGTTTGAGGATACTAGCTTTTGCTGCTAGGAATGTGGAGGTTAAGTCCACTAATTGCCGATGCACCATAGCACATATCGCCCTGTGATGTCAATCTAGTCGGCCGGAGCGGCCAGTTAAAGGCAATGGATGCGCCTGCTAAAATGCAGATAGATCGCAAAACCAAAGCGGATGGGGATTGGGCGCGGGCGATCCTCTTCTGCAAGCTTCGTTAACGGCAAAAGATGCTAAACTGGCATTGGGTATGATCGCACGGATCCATCGGGAAGTCCGACTCGCCCGTTTCGGTTAACTGCACCATGGCTATCCTCTCATGCTCCTGATGTCGCATAACATTAATTAAGTTTGATATTGAGAATTGCAGTTATTTAAATTTTTGATTTCGATCGTGGAAACTATAATTTGTGGAGGAAACTAATTTGTCTCAATCCTATCGAGTTGCCATTTTAGGAGCCACCGGCGCAGTCGGGGCCGAGTTGCTAGAACTCTTGCACAGCAGGAGTTTTCCGATTTCTAACTTGAAGCTTCTGGCTTCGGAGCGTTCAGCAGGCACTACCTTGCCTTTTGGCGGCGAGATGCTGCCGGTCGAAGCAGTTTCGGGGCGATCGTTTGATAATGTAGATCTGGTGCTCGCCTCTGCCGGCGGCTCTACTTCTAAATTATGGGCTCCGCAAGCGGTGGCAGCCGGAGCAGTGGTCATTGACAATTCTAGCGCTTTCCGCATGGATGCGACCGTACCGCTAGTGGTTCCCGAAGTCAATCCCCAAGCGGCGGCAGCTCACCGAGGTATAATTGCTAATCCCAACTGCACGACGATTTTGATGGCAGTTGCCGTTTGGCCACTTCACAAAGTTAAGCCGGTACAGCGGATAGTTGTAGCGACTTACCAGTCAGCCAGCGGGGCGGGGGCGAGGGCAATGGAGGAAATGAAAGCTCAAGCAAGAGCAATTTTGCAGGGGGAAACGCCCAAAACCGATATATTTCCCTACCCCTTAGCATTTAATTTGTTTCCGCACAATACGCCGATTAACGATTTGGGGTATTGTGAAGAAGAGATGAAAATGGTAAACGAAACTCGGAAGATATTTGGTACGGACGAGATTAAAATTACGGCAACTTGTGTGCGGGTTCCCGTACTCCGCGCTCATTCGGAAGCAATTAATCTAGAGTTTGCAGAGCCTTTTAGCGCGATCGAGGCCAGGGAAATCTTAAAGCAGGCAAGCGGGGTTAAGGTGGTAGAAGACTGGCAAGCTAATTATTTCCCGATGCCTGTGGAGGCCAGTGGTAAGGATGAGGTGTTAGTCGGCAGGATTCGCCAAGATATTTCTCACCCCTGCGGGTTGGAGATGTGGCTGTCTGGCGATCAAATTCGCAAAGGGGCGGCTTTAAATGCGGTGCAGATAGCTGAGTTGCTGGCCCAAAAAGATTTGTTGCGCACCCCAGTGGCGGCGGCTTCTAATTAGCGGGAACCCAGGTAAGTGGAAAATTGAAATTGGGGATTTTAGATAAACCTTTGATCTGAAATCAAAAATTTAAAATCAAAAATCAACAGTCTAAAATCGGAGAAAGTGTGGTAAAGTTTGGACGGGTTCTGACTGCAATGATTACGCCGTTTAAGGAAGACGGCAGCGTTAACTATGCGGTAGCAGAACAATTGGCAGTTCATTTAGCCGATCGCGGTACGGATAGCTTGGTAGTGTGCGGCACAACGGGCGAGTCTCCCACTATGACCTGGGATGAAGAGTACCAATTATTTCAGGTGGTACAAAAGGCGGTGGCCGGTAAGGCGTTGGTAATCGCAGGAGCAGGATCGAATTCTACAAAAGAAGCAGTAGCAGCTACGCAAAAAGCAGCTAAACTCGGGTTAGATGGCTGTTTGCAGGTGGTTCCTTATTACAACAAGCCGCCGCAAGAAGGTTTGTACAATCATTTTCGGGCGATCGCGCAATCTGTTCCTGAATTGCCTATAATGTTATATAACATCCCCGGTCGCACTGGTCAGAATATGTTGCCGGAGACGGTGGCTCGATTGGCAGAAATCCCCAACATTGTGGCCGTAAAAGAAGCAAGTGGCAACTTGGATCAAGCAAGTCAAATTCGGTGCTTGACATCCCCTGAATTTGCCATCTATTCTGGAGATGATTCCCTAACTTTGCCCATGTTGGCGGTAGGAGGATCTGGTGTAGTTAGCGTAGCCAGCCATCTGGTAGGAGAGCAACTGCAACAGATGATCAAAGCTTTCGAGGCCGGTCAAGTTCAAGTCGCTACCCAGATTCACTTGCAACTTTTTGACCTGTTTAAAGCTCTTTTTCTCACCACAAATCCCATTCTCGTCAAGACAGCTCTCAAACTTCAAGGCTGGGATGTAGGCTCCACCCGTCCGCCCCTGTGCGATCCGCCTGTTGAGGTGACTCAAAAGTTAAAGGACGTACTGAGCCAGCTAGCCACAGTATCAGCTATCTAGACAGGCGAGAACGAGTTTTCAGACAACTGAATATTGGTTGTGATAAGTCATTAGTTGTTAGTCATTAGTCTTGAGTAATTAACTGTTAGTAATTAGCTAACAGTCAAAAAATAAAGGCTGAGGATTAAAGACTGAAGGCAAAAGACAACTGACTGTGGGGGATAGTAAAACCCCCTGGGGAGTTTTCCATAAATATTTGGAAAATAATTGCCCTAGCAACGAACAAAAGACGAAAGACGAAAGACAACAGACAAATAACAAAAATAACTAACAAAGGATACGCATGATCACAAAAAATACAACTGCATCAGCTCTAAAAATTATTCCCCTTGGTGGACTGCACGAAATCGGTAAAAACACTTGTGTGTTCGAGTACGGCGATGAAATAATTCTTTTAGATGCAGGTTTAGCCTTCCCGACCGATGGAATGCACGGGGTAAATATTGTTCTCCCAGACATGACTTACCTGCGGGAAAACAGCCACAAAATTCAAGGCATGATCGTGACACACGGTCACGAAGACCACATAGGCGGCATCCCTTATCACCTCAAACAATTTGAAATTCCGGTCATATACGGTCCGCGTTTGGCGATGGCTTTGCTAGCCGGAAAATTGGAAGAAGCGGGAGTGTCTCACCGCACAGAATTGAGGACAGTTCGACCGCGGGATACGGTAAGAATTGGCAAGCATTTCTTAGTCGAATACATCCGCAACACTCACTCGATGGCTGACAGTTTTACGGTGGCAATTCACACTCCAGTGGGAATTTTGATCCACACCGGAGACTTTAAAATTGACCACACTCCTGTAGACGGCGAGCATTTTGATTTGCAAAAGCTGGCTGAGTACGGCGAGAAAGGCGTGCTGTGCTTGATCAGCGATTCTACTAACTCGGAAGTACCGGGTTTTACCGCTTCGGAACGTTCTGTTGCGCCAAATTTAGACAGAATTATCGCTCAAGCACCGGGACGGGTGATGCTGACGACTTTTGCTTCGTCGGTACACCGATTGCAAATTGTTTTGGACTTGGCTAAGAAAAACAATCGGTATGTCGGAGTGGTTGGCCGGTCGATGCTTAACGTCATCGCTCACTGCCGCAATCTCGGCTACATCAAATGCGAAGATAGTATTTTCAAACCGCTGAAAGAAATCCGCAATTTGGCTGAAGACAAGGTACTGATTTTAACTACAGGTTCCCAAGGCGAACCGATGGCGGCGATGACTCGCATTGCTAACGGCGAACATCACGAACTGAAAATCAGAAAGGGCGATACAGTCATTTTCTCCGCTAATCCGATTCCGGGAAATACGATCGCAGTGGTAAACACGATCGATAAACTGATGATGCTGGGAGCACACGTGGTTTACGGCCGCGACAAAGGTATTCACGTTTCGGGACACGGTTGTCAAGAAGACCAAAAGTTAATGATTAACATGACTCGTCCCAAGTTCTTCTTGCCGGTTCACGGGGAACACCGGATGCTGATCCAGCACTCCAAGACGGCTCAAAGCATGGGCATTCCCGCTAGTAATATGGTGATTGTTGATAACGGCGATGTCGTAGAATTAACTGAAAATTCGATGCGAGTGAGCGGTAAAGTGCCTTCAGGAATTGAATTGGTAGATTCTTCTCGATCGGGTGTTGTCAAAGCGAGCGTCCTCAAGGAACGTCAGCAGTTGGCCGGAGATGGCGTTGTAACTGTAGCGGCGGCTTTGAATTGGGAAGGCAAGTTAGTTGCTAAGCCGGAAGTACACTTGAAAGGTGTGGTGACATCAGCCGATCGCGAAGTTGTGATCAAATTAATCACTCAAACCATTGAAACAGTTTTGAGCGATCGCTGGTCAGAATTTGTAAAACCTGCTGCTTCAGACTCACAAGTTGATGTGGACTGGGTAGGAGTTCAAACGCAAATAGAAAAGGCTATTCAACGAGTAATGCGCCGGGAACTGCAAAGCAATCCCTTGCTGGTATTCCTGATGCAAATTCCTGAAGAAGCAGTGCGATCGGAAATTGTGCAAACATCTCAACTTTCCATTGAAGCACCTAAACTAGCATCATCAGTACCGCCACCAGTACCAGCCCCTGTGAATACAGTAACAGGTCGTCGTCGTCCTCGGACTGCTGCAAAAGTAGCTTCCGGCGTTTCCTAGTATTAGTAATCCCTGGCGCAAAGCCAGGGATTTGTTTTTCAACCGCAGATGAACACAAACCGATTCAACTACCCCAACTTCATCACCGCCTGAAAAATCTGGCTACTTCCCAAAAGCTCTCCCTCAAATGGCGACCATCGCGTGTTGGCGAATGTTATAAATTAAATATTGCTACTGTTGACCTATAGTAAACTAATTTTTGTAAATTCCGATCAGATAGCGGTAGAAATTGGTAGTATGTCCTATGGACGCTACCGTTTAAAATGACCGCGTTGAAGCATCGGGTTTTTAATCAAGTTTCTTCGTCAAGCGCAACGGATCAGCCCCCAAAAACGTAACGTCTTTAAATAGCGCTTTCAGTATTTTGTTGAAAGCTTTAAGAGATACCTCCCTATCCGTCAGGCTAAAAGCTTGATATATCTGCCATACACAGTAGATTTAGGCGCAATCCTGGATTTACCGAGTTAAATATATCTGGTAATGAGTCATGTCCAAAATTGCCACCCTGATAGCTTTTTCTGTTTTGTTGCTCCCCCTGCCAGGTTTGGCGGCTTACCCCGAGCGCCAAACCTATGAATTGGTGATGGAAAGGTATACCTTGGAACTGCACCGAAATAGCCACCGGGACGCTTGCACTTGGTACGCCAACCCGACAAGCTGGCGAATTTTGCCATCGGGCCAGCGTTCAGTGAGTGTCTTGGAGGTTGGAGAGGGGAAATTGGGGTCGGCGTGTAACGGCATTTTCCGGTTTTTGGTCGTTATCGCCGACTGTGAGTCAGGATACATTACTTCGAGCGAACGACTTGGGTCAATTCCTGCGTGGGAAGTTTATCGTGAGTTGAACCTCCAAGCCGCCAAACAAATCTGCTCTCTGCGCTCCCCTGAAAGTGAGTGATCCGTTAATTCCTGTGGTGATTTTTACATGGTTAAGAAGCAGGAGCGACCCGCTAATTACACTTGGGGGCTAATCGTGACACGGGAATCGCTGCACCGTGGGCGGTGATGGTCATGGCTCTTAGTGGTTTTTCATTCTTTTGGCAAATTTGGATCTTCGCGACAAGTCGAGAGTGGTAATTGTTCACCGCTTTGAATCGTGGTAATCCTCATCCGATTGTTATTTGTGAAGTAGTTCCACCTAATTAAACCGAAAACGCAAGGGTGGCATACTGTCCTCGTGCAGCCCTGGTTTCCCGACTAGAAGCGATGGCGATTGCCAACAACTGACGGGCGCAAATGAACGCAGATAGAGTTGATAACTATCTGCGTCCATCTGTGTTTATCTGCCCCCATCTGCGGTCAAAGAATCAACCACCAGCAACCGCGGGTACAATACTTACTTCATCACCATCTTGGAGGGCTGTTTTGGAGCCATCCAAAAAGCGGATGTCTTCGCTGTTGACGTAGAAGTTGAGAAATCTGCGGGGTTCTCCCTTTTCGTCGCACAGGCTTTTTTTGATGCCGGGACAATTTGTTTCCAGCGATTCAATCAGTTCGGAAATGTTGTCGCCGCCGCATTCTATTGTGGCTTGATTGTTGGTGAATTTTTGCAGGGGAGTGGGAATTAAAACTTTGACGGTCATTTTATTAGTCCTTAGTCAGTAGTCCTTAGTCATTAGTTATTAGTTATTAGTCCTCAGTCATTAGTCCTCTGTGAGCAGTCAGTTGTCATCAGTCAACAGCTTAACAACTAATGACTAATGACTAATGACTGCCGACTACTGACTAATAGCTGTTAAACCGAAACTTGTTGCCATTCTAAGCGTTCGAGGGTGCGGGCGCGTTCTAGGGCGCGCTCGAACGCTTCTAGTTTGGGTTCGAGGGTGATGGGTTCGCCGATGTAGCCTTGAACTGCTTCCTGCGTTTTCAAACCGTTGCCGGTGATGTAAGCGACGGTGGTTTCATCGGGATTGATTTTACCTGCTTCTACGAGTTTCTTCAAGACGGCGATTGTCGTGCCGCCTGCGGTTTCAGTGAAGATGCCTTCTGTTTCTGCTAGCAGTTTCATGCCTTCGATGATTTCGGTGTCGCTGACGGATTCAATGTTGCCGTTGGTTTTGCGGGCGATTTCCAAGGCGTACATACCGTCGGCTGGATTGCCGATCGCGATCGACTTAGCAATTGTATTCGGTTTCACCGGTTTGACGAAATCACGACCTTCGCGGAATGC
Source organism: Microcoleus sp. OTE_8_concoct_300 (assembly GCF_031383065.1). Lineage (NCBI taxonomy): Bacteria > Bacillati > Cyanobacteriota > Cyanophyceae > Oscillatoriales > Microcoleaceae > Microcoleus > Microcoleus sp. OTE_8_concoct_300. The sequence goes on from NZ_JANMZH010000202.1 coordinate 29,572, forward strand.
TTGGGCGATTGGGGAACAGCCGTCAGCTTGGGCGCCGCTGAACCGGACTTTCTTTTCATCAACTAAACCGACTTCGATGAATTCTTGAAAACCTTTGTAAATTTTTGTGAACAGCGAGCCAGAGGCGAGGGGGCCGACGATGTGATCGGGCAATTGCCAGCCTAGCTGTTCGGCAACTTCGTAGCCGAGGGTTTTTGAGCCTTCGGAATAGTAGGGACGCAAGTTGATATTGACAAATCCCCAGCCATGTGTATTGGCTACTTCGCAACAGAGGCGGTTAACTTGGTCGTAGTTGCCGTGAACTGCCATGACAGTTGGATTGTAAATCAAAGTGCCGAGGACTTTGCCTGCTTCTAAGTCGGAGGGGATGAAGACTACGCAGTCGAGTCCGGCGTGGGCGGCGATCGCAGCGGTGGAGTTAGCTAAATTGCCGGTGCTGGCACAGGATACCGTTGTGAAACCCAATTCTCTCGCTCTGCTGAGGGCGACTGACACCACTCTGTCTTTAAAGCTGAGAGTGGGCATATTGACGGCATCGTTTTTAATATAAAGATTTTTTAGACCGAGGCGGCGGGCTAAGCGGTGGGATTTTAATAGAGGAGTCATGCCGGTGCCGACATCGATGACGTTATCTGTAGCGACTGGTAAAAATGAGCGGTAGCGCCAGATCGAGTTGGGGCCGGCTTGGATAGTTTGGCGAGTGACGGTGCGGCGGATGGCGTCGTAGTCGTACTTGACTTCAAGCGGGCCAAAACAGCAATCGCAGACGTGCTTGGCTTGGAGTTCGTACTCTTCGCCGCATTCTTTACATTTGAGGGCTGTGAAGGTTGCTGCTGTGGATTGGGTTCTGGTCGCCTGGGTCATAGCTCAACTCTCTAGTTTTGCGATGTGTTCTAAGTCTTGTGCAAGATTAGCACGGTCAATTTACCCCGTCAACCATACCCGATTTTTTTAGTCGGGATTGATTTTCCAGCAATATTGAGTTGCCGGTCCGAGCTAGCTGGATAGTTCTCAATCACACTCTCAGAGTGGCTTCTAAGCTCTGCCGAGGAATGCAAAAAGAAAGCAAAAGCCTTGGTATTAACCGAACTCAAGAATGAATTCCCTTAAAAACTTATTGCAAAACTTTATAAAGCTTTTTTTTGTTGGTCACTCAAAAATCTCAGGCGGGAACTCTAGGCACCGCGCCTACAACTCAACACTAAGCTGTACTGAATAGAAATCGTCTATTTCAATTCCCTATTCCCCAAAGAGTCAAATCCTGGGACACTCTGCCCCTCCTGGCTTATCCACCGCTGACGGGAGGGATGAGTACAACTTCGTCGCCGTCTTGGAGGATGGTGTCGGGGGAGACGAATTCCATGTTGAGTCCGAAGCGGGTGCGATCGCGCCATTGTTCTAATTGAGGATGTTGGGCGATCGAGCTTTCGAGCACTTGAGACACAGGGGTGTCGGGAGGAAGTTCTACTGTAAGTTCGGAAACGCCGTAGGCTTCACCGAAGGCGGCGAAGAGTTTAACGGTGATGGTAATCGAAGAGTTAGACACGGCTGTTGAGTGCGATCGACGGTTTGGCAATTATCAACTACACCATACAATTAATTAGGAATTAGGCACCCCGAGGCTTAAAATTGAAATCGACAATCTCTAGTTAAGTTTTACCCCATTGGGTAAAGATGACAGTTGATTGCAGCAAAAAGTCCCAACAGCATTGTAGGCCCAGCGCTCTCACCAACCAGGCGTTATGCCATTTGAGATTTTAGATTAAATAATTGAAGGATTGGGAATGACTGATAACTATCATGGTTGGGAGCAAGGGCCTACAGTTCCATTCTTTTTTGAAACGGCTGTTATAAGTAGTTGGCATCCGCTTAGATGCAGCTAGCTAAGGTCTAGTTTGGTGCTGTTGAGGCTACTGCGAGACTATTTTTTGATAAGGCGGGATAGATACTTCCCCGTAATTGTGGCAGAGTACAAAAGCACCGGACTAAATTTAGCGGGCAACAACCCAGACAATGCCCTGCCAACCCGCTTCTGGTGACTAAAGATCAGGTTGTCAAGTGCAGCTTGGAATTGCCGAAGCTTGGCCGTGCTTTCGCCAAGCGTGCCGTTCTATCTAAAAATAATAGTCAAGTTAACGCGATCGAGATATATATGGCAAATAACGATTTTAAAGTGCTTCAAATTATTGAAGCTAAAGGCTGGTATGCCTTTGGGAGTACGAAGCAAAGCCAGCACGTTGAGAGGTGGGTAAGACCGGTGGTGTGTTGGGTTTTAATAGAAGATAAAAAAAAGCGGCGGATTGTGACTGCTACCGCTAGCTATCAGATCCAGATTGACGACAAAGAAGTCGAGTTTTTTGCCCACGAAAGCGAAATTCAAGATCTGGAGAGTCTCCCGAAGTCTGTCTCGGTATCGGAATTTCTGAAAACAGAAGATTGAGAGAAGGGCCAAAGGAGATCCTTTAACAAGTTATTAATTATTCCTTAGTGATTCCTTAAACTTGCTGTCGGATGCTATTTGAATTAGAGGCAGAAGCTCTAAATTGGGCAAAGGGGGAGATGGAAGGCGAGAATTTATACTTTTGCCTTGCCGAAGGCATCTTGTGCCGAATGCCTGAAGTAGCCCAAAAAATAAAGAAGCCGGAAGATTGCAGGCAATGCCAACGCGCTTCCGACCTTGCTGAATAACAGGGTATACATATGTTTTTAAAGTATGGCAGGCAGGCTTTGGAGATATCAAGAGGACTATTGCAATCACCCACTTTTGCTTTAGACTGTGTTTGCAAAGCTCCTAGTATTTTAGGCTGAAAAGTTAAAAATTCAGATGGTGCCAAAGGCACTGAAGTAGCCCAAAAAATAAAGAAGCCGGAAGATTGCAGGCAATGCCAACGCGCTTCCGACCTTGCTGAATAACAGGGTATGCATATGTTTTTAAAGTATGGCAGGCAGGCTTTGGAGATATCAAGAGGACTATTGCACTCACCCACTTTTGCTTTCAGGCTGTGTTTGCAAAGCTCCTAGTATTTTAGACTGAAAGTTGAAAATTCCGAGGGTGCGAGCGTTACAGGTTAAGGATTATAGCTATTTATCTGTAGCGGGTGCTACAAAAAATGGTGGCATTGGCCGACGATCGCACATTCTCCTTAAATTGTTTGCACTCAAAGCTGAAAGTTCGATCGCCCGCTGCAACTGCTGCGACTTTAAACCCCACTAGCAACAGGTTCACGCTTCTGCTGCGACATCCGCCGCCCCACCAGCGCCATCCGCACGCCGCCGGCAGGCCCTAAAGTCACCCCTCGGCGTTTGGCCTGTACGGGCTTTTTCTCGGCTAATACGAGGTTGAAATCCCGCAAAATGGTTGCCAGCACCAGTTTCATCTCCAACTGCGCCAGCGCCAAGCCGATACAGCGGCGGCTGCCGCCTCCAAAGGGCAAATACTCATAAGGCGAGAATTGCCTCTCCAAAAACCGTTCCGGTTTAAATTGCAGGGGTTCTGGATACAAATCCTCCCGTCTGTGGGTCAAATAAATAGAGCCGAGGACAACCGTGCCCGGTTCGAGTTGATGTCCCATCAGTTCCACGGGCGTGAGAACTTCTCGCGCAAACGTCAGCATTCCCACCGGGTAAATTCGCAGCGTCTCCTGACAAACTGCACTCAGGTAAGGTAAGCGGAAAATCTCCATCGGGTCGGGATTTTCCCCCAAACTGTCCAATTCTTGCAGCAACTTCTGGCGCACCGAGGGCAAGTGGTGAATCCAGTAAAACGCCCAAGCTAGGGCCGTTGCTGTGGTTTCGTGGCCTGCAAACAGCAGCGTCATCAACTCGTCGTGCAATTCTTCATCGGTCATTGGTTGGCCGTTTTCGTCGCGCGCGGCCATCATTAAGCTGAGAATGTCGGTGCCGTTGGCGTCTGGTTGCAGTCTGCGTTCTTCTATTTCGGCATAGATCAGAGCGTCAGCTTTACGCTGTCGCTGTTTCATTCGTCCCCAAGGACTCCAAGAGCCCCAATCTTGCTGCATCCAATTCAGAAACAGTATGCTCGATCGCACGGGAGAACCAGTCATATCGACGACTGAGGCAAGTAGTGGTCTAAGTGCTTGTAACCGCGGCCCGTCATCTAGGCCGAAGACAGCTTGCAAGATTACCCGCATGGTGACTTCCTGCATCGCGCTGCGAGCCACAAAAGGTCGATCGACCGACCACTTGCTGGCAACATCTTGAGCGATATCGCAAATTAGTTGCCCGTAATTCCGCATCCGTTCCCCGTGAAAAGGTGGCATCAATAATTGGCGCTGGCGTTTGTGCCTTTCTCCCGAGAGCATAATCATGGATTGTTCTCCCATCAAGGGTTTTAGGATGCTGTTCAGGCTGCCTGGAGCGTGAAACGCGTTGCTGTTGAGCATCTCCTGGATAGCTTGGGGGTGGTTGATCATCACCAATGGTTCCCCGTTGTTCACTTGAGCTGTGAAAATGTCGCCGTATTGTTTGGCACATTTATCCATGTATGTCAGGGGATCGCTGATCCATTGAATTAGCTGCACAAAGGGTGGAGCTTTGGGGCCGTTAGGTAGTGTCATCGGAATTACCTGGGTTTTGGTCACAGGACTTAGCAGCATCAACAAATCTCAAAGGGTTTGAAGGTTTATTCAATCCCTCCCAACCCTTTTTTTTAAGGGGAGAAGTGCGTCAGTCCCATCTCCAATAATTTTAATAGCTTATTCTCTAACCGTGTTCAAAATGTCCTTCCCAAGCTCTGTAAAACGCACAGTTTTGATTTGCCAAGGAGCATAACTGGTTAAAGTTTGGCGCACGCCCCCGAACAAACCTAACATCTGACAACTCGACAGATTTTGCAATTTCTGCCGCGAATTTCCGGAGGCTCGCAGATCGACGGTAGCTATTCCGAGACCGCGATCGATCCTGAGCCGATAACCAACCAAACCAAGACTATCGAAAATCTGCTGCTTTAACACTTCATTAACGGCCAATGACATTAACTGGTTGTCTGGGCCTGTAACTGTTTCCGGCTTCAGATTTTGACACAGATTGTCTACCTTATAAACCGTAACGGTGACAGCCTTCTCTGAGACTGCCGCATTGTCTAAAACTGAGGCTACAGATTTAGAGGGCTGGGGTGCTTGAGTCGATCGATTGTCAATTTGATTTCCCGTTAGCTGTAGGTGTCGGAACTGACGGGCCCTTGCTGGGGGTTTGCTCTGGTTTTCTGCCGAGTTAGCTGCATCTGAGCTAGAACAACTGCTAGCGCCGAACAGAATTAATCCAGTTGCTAAATACCCCAACTGTTTGCAGATACGGTTCATAGTTTTGAATACTCTACTAAAGCTCAGTGTATAGAGGGGAATTTTTGGTAGTAGAAAGCACTTAATCCCTGATTACACTCACTTAGAAGTATTTCTGGCAGTACGGAGAAGAAAACAAGTGAAGAGTTCTTGTTAAGACTTTTATTTTTGTGTTAGATAACGTAAGAGGGGTATTACCCCTTAAGTGTCCCACCCTGCGGTGGCCGTATCTCCGCAGATCCAGCTCTCGAGCGAGTTCGCAAGTGATATCAAATACCTTGTCAGTTGTGTGATGTACGGTTGCAACTCGATTCATCTCAATGTCTGAGGTGAAAAGCCTCTTTCCAGTTGGCGAAAGCCTGAGTTTGATTAGTAGTAATCAGGACAGAATTCAGACTTGCGCGCGCATTTTAAGCTCGCCTTCGGAGCACATTCCCTGTAACGGGGCCGAAAGCCAAGTTACAGCGAAGGCGCAAGTCCCGAACCATATTAGGACTTACGCATCAAGACCAAAGAAACCGGATTTTTAACCAGGGCTAACGGCTGCAATGAAGTGTTTTCGTAAAAAACCCGGTTTCTGGGCAAGTCGCGAACGAAATAATTCCGAAGTCAGCGGATCTGTAATAGGACTAAGGCCAACTGGCACACTCGAATCGACTTGTAGGGTGCTCTACTACTTTGATTATGAACGGATTATCAATCGTTTCGGATTGTAGAGCACCTTACTAATTGTGACACTTGCGTCCAGGACTGTTTAATGAACTGGCGCTTCAAGGGTGTTATCGCAGGATTTGGGAATTTTTGTGTCAAATCCCATCAAAAAGAGTCAGAACATCATGAAACAGCAATTATGGACAAAAGTTTTGGCGGCAACAGCTTGCGCCCTCAGCGGGCTGACGGTTGCTTTTCAACCGAGTTACGCTCAGCGAACACCGAGGGAAAGTGGGTTTAGGTGCAGCACCTCGACCGGTGCGCCGGTGACGGTGTACCAAAACCCTCAAGGTGCCGTAGAGCCTTGGATTGAGTGGACTTCCCATTATTTCTCCGGTTCTGGCTACTCACCGGCAACTCGGTGTCAATTAGTAAGTCAACGTCTCGAAACCTATCGCCGCCAACGGGTGCTCAAGTATATTACTGCGGGCCAGATGAACGGCCAAAATGTCATTTGCACGGCTAATCAAGTCAATGGGCGGTGTCAAAATTTGATTTATACCCTCAGACCCGGTCAAGACCCGATCGGCTCTTTGTATAATTTGTTGGCTTGGCGCCAAGGATATGTCGGGATGCCGTCTTTTGATGAAAGCAGTAAAATTCCTTACATTGATGTCAGGGGAAAGCTAGAGGAAAACACTGCCGATGAGGCGCAACTGCCCCCTTTTTCCCCGCTGTCGGGACTGCCTTAAAGATTGGTAAATTTTCAATCCCATCGCCAATTCCGGGGGTTGATGTGGAAAACTTGGCGCGTCAAACAACGGTACGCATCCAGACGGGGAAATCTTCGGGTTCGGGGATGATCGTCCGGCGGCAGGGGCAAACCTATACGGTGCTCACTAACTGGCACGTTGTGGCGATCGTCCGGGGCGATCGGACTATTGTCACCGACGACGGCCTCCTCCACCGACGGCTGGGAGTTCCTAGGCGGCGGGGCGATACCGATCTGGCGATCGTTGAGTTTCTGTAGGCGATCGAGTATAAAGTAGCACCGAGCCGGCGCCGAGCCGGCAGCGGTGGGAGAGCCACTGCGATCGGCCGGATTCCCTGCAGGTGCACAGGTGTGGGCTGTAGCGCGGGGGTTCGTAGAACTGCTGCTGCCCACACCTGTGCCTCAAGGTTTTAGCTTGGGCTATACAAATGAGGTTAAAATCGGTATGAGTGGCGGTCCGATTTTTAATGCCAAAGGTTTCTTGGTTGGGATTAACGGTCGAGGCAAGTATCGAGATCCAGATTTTGGAGTCTATGCTTTTGAATATGCAACTGAACCGACAGCGGAATTGTTAGAGGTGATACTAAACGGCAGTTTCATATACTTTTGGTGACATTAAAGACATATTGGACAAAAAAACACGGTTTTCTTGTCTTTCGTGGGCTGTGACTGGTAAAATAAGTATCAGAAGAAGGCAGTCCTGACTCGCTCCCCAGCCGATGTACGCCCTAAAGCTAGAACTAAAACTCAACAATTCTGAACGTACAAGGATGGCGCGACACGCCGGTTACGCTCGATTTTGCTATAACTTGGCTCGTACCCTTTACTTGGGTGTGATGGATATCAAAGTTAGCCGTACTCGAAAAATTGCCCTCATCAAAAAAACTTTCACAAACTTCATCAAAAAACAACCAGAATATCAATGGACTAAAACTTTATCATCTCGCGTTTATCAAAATGCTTTTATTGCCTTCAATAACGCTCTCGAACGTTTTTTTAAAGGTAGAGGTGACTTTCCTAATTTCAAACGCAAGAAATCCGGGGACTCGTTCACGCTCCGACAGCAGCAATGGGCCAGTATTTCTGAGAGCTGGCAATCGGATAAAAATTCCTACCCTGGGAACGTTTCGCCTGAAAGAAGCTATCCGGTACAACTGTTGCTCTCAAACATTTACCATCAGCCGCACTGCGGATAAGTGGTACGTCAGTTTTACAATAAAAGCCGACAAAATCCCCCCTTTGTATCACTCAGTCTCCGAAACTATCGGCATAGATTTAGGAGTTTCCACCTTTGCCACCTTGAGTGACGGTACGGTATACCAACTGCCCAATTCCCTAAAAAAAGCGAAAATCAAGCTAGGGAAACTACAGTACCGTCATCGAAACAAGCAATTAGGCAATAAAAAACTTGGGATTAAATCCTCGAAAAATGCTCAGAAATTTTATCGCAATCAGGCTAAAAAACACGCCGATATTGCTCAGAGGCGACGAGATTTCTTGCAGAAAACCACGACAGAAATCAGTCAGAAGTATGCCCACATCCGCATCGAAGATTTAAATATTTCTGGGATGGTGGCAAATCACAAACTGGCTTCTTCAGTTGTAGACTCAGGATTTTATGAATTTCGACGCTTTCTCACTTATAAATCTTCCATTTACGGCACTATTGTCGAACTGGTAGATAGATGGTATCCCTCATCTAAAACTTGCTCCAGGTGCGGCCACGTTCAACCGATGCCACTTCAAGCGCGAGTGTTTGTTTGTGAGGCTTGTGGTAACAATTGTAATCGAGACTTGAATGCTGCGATTAATTTAGCCTCAGTCTCAAAAAATCGAGTAAGGATGGCTAGTCCTGAATTAACGCCTGACCAGGAGAAGGAGCCGACTCCCTACGCAGACACAGGAAATAAGTTTTAAGTGTCCGAGATGTCAGTCTTGTCCGCTTTATGTCAATCTTATGTAGCAGAAGATGGTTAAATCGAGTTGGGGAATTCCTATTAGTATATATTTGCAGTTCGTCTCGTCTCATCTAGGGAGTTAGCGATGAATTCGTGGGGTTTACGGTTTGACGCGCTGACAATCATCTTGACCGGTGCAGTAACGGTGGCTGCGGTTGTCGGCCAACAATATGCTGCTTGTGCCAAAACAGCCCAAGAAATTGCCCAGCTAGCGATATTAACAACGGTGGAAGTCAACAATACGCTGGGTTTTTCTGCTAGTGGCTCTGGAGTAATTATTGCTAAACAGGGCAATATTTATACTGTTCTGACGACGAATCACGTAGTGGCAAGCCTCGCCCAAGAATACAGCATTCGCACTCATTTAGAAAAAAATTATAGAGCAATCAGAATACAGCGCCTCCCGAAAAATGACAGGGATATAGACTTGGCATTGGTACAGTTTCAGAGCCGAGAACAGTATCCAGTAGCCCCAATGGGCGAGTCGGAACGTGCTGTTGTCGGTTCTAGTATTTACGTTGCTGGCTATCCGCTGCCCATCGCCTTTGAATCTGAAAGAAAACTCGAGTTTACGGGCGGTCTTGTCTCTTCTCGTCTCGATCGCACATCATCGGGGTACGGACTGCGCTATCAAGCTGTGACCAGGCGCGGTATGAGCGGGGGGCCTGTATTTGATGCTGATGGCAGAGTTGTGGGAATTCACGGCCAGGGAGATACTGTCGGCACAGTGAGGAGCCAGTGGAACGGTCAGATTGAGGAGATTAAAACCGGGTTGAATTCAGCGATTCCGATCGATGCTTTTACGGCGTTGCTATCACAAACTAAGCCTAACGGCTGGGATATTCTCAGCAATATTTCTATCAGCCGCGCCTCTAGCGAAAGCCAACCGAACCTCGGTCAGGGGGGCTTTGTGTGCGATACCTCCACGGGGGAGCCGGTGACTGTGTATCAAAATCCCCAAGGGTTCAGGGAGCCTTGGATTCGCTGGAATTCTAATTTCTTTTCTAGTTCTGGCTACGATCCTCTGACTCGCTGTCAACAAGTGACTCAGCGCCTGGAAAATTACAAGCGCAACCGACAGCTAAATTATGTCACTGTCGGTGTGGTAAATAACCAGAAAGTGATTTGCACGAGCAGTCGCGTTAACGGCCCCTGCGAAGGTTTGATCTACACGCTCCGTCGCGATCAAGATCCTGCTCCTGCACTCAGCAGTTTTTTTGTTTGGCTGGCGAATCAAAAGGCTAGACCTTCTCTTTTTGAAAGCAGCACTGTGACTTATATTAATGTCGGGGAACGGCTGGGGTTAGACATTAGCGAACCCTAATTGGTACTCAGCAATGATTTTTTTCCGGCTCGATCGCCCTGATTTGTTTCTGGAAAAGTGGGGCGCTCTCAGCTTAAATTTTGAGATATTTTATTTATTTATGATTCGATATAGCAGAAATGATGATTTTTTGCAACAAGGAAGCTATAAAATTACTGTTACATTAATCCAATCTAAATTTTTCAGGTATAAAGCATGACTGCAACTACGCCGAAGGCAACGTCAGCAATTCCCAGTTTTTGCGAAGGAATCCAGTATTTCTCCGAGAGTGTGCCGGGTTTTGAGACTTACGGGAAAGCACCTGCGATCGCCGAGGGGAGCAAGTCGATCGCCGATCCTGCCGATCCCGTCGCCGTCTTTCAAACGATGCTGGGAGCAGACGCCCTGCGCTACCTGACGCTGCAAGTTACCGCCAGCAAGGCATCGGGACATCCGGGGGGTTTTGCTAGCCAAGCTGAGGCTTATGCCGCTTTGGTGATGCTCGGACACAAGAACATTGTCACCGAAGTCGGCCATCACGCGCCGGGATTTTACAGCGCCATGTTTCTCGATCGATCTTTGGAGGATATGGGAATTGTTAACGTGCAGCAAGTGCGCGATAAATTCAGAGAAAAAGACGGTTTGTTAGGACATCTTTCCGGTTTCATTCCCGGCCTTTTAGCACCGGCGGGTCCCCTCGGACAAGGGCAGCATTTCGCAATGGCTGGAGCGCTTTTGCACCGCGAAAAACTGTTTGCTTTCACAATGGGCGACGGCGGCATGGGCGAACCCTATCCGATGAGCAGCATGGGGCATTTCCACACTGCTTATCCCAGCGTTACTAACTTTTTGCCTGTGTTGGTTTGGAACGGATATTCTCAGGAACATCACAGCATGGTTTCGACTAAAACTAATGCTGAAATGATTGCTTATTGGCAAGGCAACGGTTTTGAAGAAGTTATCTTAGTTGATGCTAAGGAATTTGACGATAAAAATCAACCGGAAGATTATGTTGACAGCACTGCTTTTTCGCTCGAACAGCGCATGGCATTTACCAAAGCTGTTTTACAAGGAGTTGACAAAGCGGCAAAATCTGCTCTCGGTGGCAAATTAACTGCGTTTATTATCAAACAGTTGAAAGGTGCCGGGGTCCACGCGCGCGGAGCAAAATCTCACAACCTTTATCCGAAAGATACGCTGGATGCTCCGCACATTATCAGTGCTTTAAAAGAGCGCGCTTTGACTGCTGCTGCTTGGGAGTTGGTGCGGACAAATTGCGAGCGTGCGGGCGGCGGACCGGCGGCGAAAACAGTTGTTACTGAGTTTACATTGCCGCTGGCAGATTTAGGCGAATTGCCTTTAGAAGAATTTGCAGTTGGGGGAGAACCGAAGATTTCGACAACAGCAATGGGGGTTTTGGTAGGGAAAGTGGGCGAGCGCGATCGTACTTTTCTTGTCACTAATGCTGACGGCAACGAAGCATCGGCAATTGCCAATATCAACCAAGCTCTCAAGATTATTCACCCGACGACAGATGACCTGTACAATCAATCGCCAAACGGTCAAGTTTACGAACCTTTGAGCGAGGATGCTTGCGCTGGTTTAGCCGTAGGTTTATCGCTATTCGGAGCGCGGAGTTTGTGGTGTTCCTACGAATCTTTTGCCATAAACGGTTTACCAATCTGGCAAACTGTAACCCAAGCAATGGCAGAATTGCGCCGTCCAACTCCGGCAACTGTCACCTTATTTACAGCGGGTGCATTGGAACAAGGCCGCAACGGTTGGACGCACCAACGGCCGGAAATTGAGGCTTATTTTGCGGCGATGATGCGGAACGGAAATGTGTTTCCTTTGTTTCCACCGGATGCTAACAGCATTCAAGCCTGTTACGAGTGGGCTTTGACTGCTAAAAATAAGGGAGTTGTGATTACTGCAAGCAAGTCGCCGCTGCCAATTCGCACTACTTTTGAACAGACTCGCCAAGGTTTGCAAGACGGTGCAATAGTGCTGCACGAAGTCGATTCCCCGCAAGCTGCCCACAATCAAGGGGGGAGCAAGAAAGTTGTGTTTGCAGTTGTCGGCGACATGACGTTAATGCCAGTGTTTGAAGCGGCGGCATTTTTGGAAACAGAAGGGATTGGAGTGCGGATTGTTTCTGTTGTGAATCCCCGGCGTTTGTACCGTCAAGGCGATGTTGCTTGGGATACTTGTTCGGAAGCTGACGGCGGCTTTTTGAGCGATGAGAAATTTGCCGAATTGTTTGGCGGAGATGCCTTGATTGGCGTGACAGGCGGTGCTTCTGGGATGTTGGAACCTGTGATGCTCCGCAGCAATTGCAAGCGGGATACTTTCGCTTGGAAGCGGGGGGAAACTACTGCTAGTGCTGGTCAGTTGATGGCGTTTAATGGGTTGACTGCTGAGGCGTTGACTAAAAGGGCGATCGAGCTAGTTCATTAAGTTAGAATGTGAGTGAATGCCCCTGCCTGGTTTGTGCTGGGTAGGGGCTAGTAATATTTAAGTAGGATGGTGATACCTGTGACTGCACAACTTTTAGAAGAAACAGTTACGCTTGCCGAACAGCGATTGCTTCTCCCCGCTTATTATACTTGGGAGCAATTTGAGGCGATCGAATCTTTGATGGCCGACTCTCCGGGTTTGCGGATAACTTATCTTGATGGGTGGATCGAGTTTATGACACTGGGCGAAGAACATGAAAGCTTTAAAAAAGCGCTCGCTATATTACTGGAAGCATACTTTTTTGACCTCGGAATTGAATTCTTTCCTGTAGGGAGTGCAACTCGCAGAGACCGGGCAAGAGATGTATCATTTGAACCAGACGAGTCTTATTATATAGGTTCAAGAAAAGAGCATCCCGATTTAGCCGTGGAAGTAACGATTACTAGCGGTAGCACAAATAAACTAGCTAAATATCTGCGACTTCGCATTCCAGAAGTCTGGTTTTGGGAAAATAATCGGCTTGCTGTCTATCGGCTGCGCGAGGATGATTACGAGCAAGTTTCAAGAAGTGAGTTTTTGCCGGAGTTGGATTTAGAATTGTTGGTACGCTGCGTTTTAATGCCTTCAAGGATTGAGGCAAGGAGAGAGTTTATTCAGGGAATTCGTCCGCAGTAATATAGAATAGTTAGTAGTCTCTATGCTATTACGGATCGGTGATATCCGTTTTTTTGGTACTCGATTTATCACTATCTCTGCTACTGATATCTGCGGAATATATCCATCCTTGTACAATAGCTTTAATAACATTACTACTAAAAATACTATTATCCAGAAGAGTATCGACAGCAGATATACTACCAGCTTTGAGAGCACTAGCTACGCGAGACTTTAAAGCAGGAGGAGTTTCATCGTTAACATAGGCTACTTTTTCTTCCTCAGTAGCAGTAGGGTTTGACTTCTCTAGTTGCATGAGAAGTTGCTGAATTTCGACAGCAGCTTCAGCAAGTGTTTGTTTTCTTTCACCTCCTTGATTAATGGTTCCACCAACATAATCACCACCAATGTAAAAACCTCCCTCCTGAACAATAATCTGACTAAACTGATTCACTAAAGAAGATCGTGTACTATCTAAAGCTTTTCTGAACGCATCAATAGTAGCAATTGTAATTAAGCCCAGAATAACTATCAAGGCCTGCTGTAACTCAGCAGCCATCTCAATCTTGACTAACACACCAATTATAGAAAGAAGTATTATTGAAAGATACACCGCAACCGAAGTTTTAAGTCGCTTTTCAAATTTGAACGCACTAATTAAATCTAGTTTATTATCTTCCATTTTTCTGCTCCTCAGACTGATTATCCTTATCCTTTCCATTATAGAGAGGTTCATTTGAATCTTTGGAAAACCCTTTCAACCCGTCTAAAAAGTCGCCGATTTCTCCCAAAGAATAGCCTAAAGGTTTAGCCAATCCTAAAATTAAAAATTGCGAGCCTGCTAAAGGAACAGTTTGTATTAATAAAACGCCTATTCCAACTGAAAGAACACTAGCTGCCATTTGTTGGTTTCGGTGAAAAATGTCTTTTTCTTGTGCTTTTTGAAGTTGAACTTCTGCCGATTTTTGTGTGTAATTTAATTGCCTTTCTTTTCTATCCAATTCATGAAGTTTCTGTCTCATTTCTATCAATACTTCGTATTCTTCTGGTGTTTTCGCTAGTGCGAATTTTTCAACCAGAATCTCTTTATAAACTTGGATGTCCGATTGATTTTCCTGTTTTATGCTCTCTCCACTCTGCATCTGATAAGGCAGCAAAGTGATATTTCTTGGTTGATCTAGTTTTTCATCGGTCATTTCCTACCTCTGCATTGGCAAGTAGTTAGGTACAATACCAGTTGCTCCTATAATTTCTGCTTTATATGGAATTATGAACATTTTAAGATCCTCATAGTAGACTTTTAACGCAAAAACTTCAAGGCAGAAAAAGTTGGAAAAAGTTGGATCTTTCTCAAATTGGCACAAACAATTCGGAGGCGAGGTCAAAAAAGTTGGAAAAAGTTGGAAAAAGTAGGGTATAGTAACGGTATTCATATCATCGGCCTACCTATGAACATTTCTCAGATGTTGCAATCCGTCGATGAAACTGTCTGCGCTAAAACAGGCAAACATTTAAACGACTTGCAGCGGAGAATTATCGCGGGAATACTGAATCGTCAAAAGTATGCTGGGGTTGCAGAAACATACGGTTACAGTGACAAGCACGTTAAAAAAGTCAGTCACGAGCTTTTGCAAATGTTATCTGATGTCTTTGGCGAACAAGTTAAAAAAAGTAATCTTGAATCTGTGCTAGAACGTCACATAAATGTAAATATAAGTTTAGGCAATAAAAACACTGGGAATAAAAACAATGTCAATATAGGTTACACCAACAATTGCCCCGATGCTTCAGCTTTTACCCCAGATGAAAGTCAGCCTGCAACTCCTGACTTCCAGCAGCAAAGCAATAATTACACTGGCCTCGCAATAATTAAATTAATTGATAAGTTGCGTCAGTTTGGTTTGACGGATGAGCAAATTGCAGAAGCGCTAAATCTACCCTTGAATGAACTCGATAGAGTGGATTGAGAAAAGTGAATATAAAGCGTTATCTAGTTTCCATTTACGGAATTATTTGCAAAATGCTACTCGCAGGGATAGATCGAGAGATGTATCCTTTGAACCAGACGAGTCTTATTATATAGGTTCAAGAAAAGAGCATCCCGATTTAGCCCGGGAAGTAACGATTACTAGCGGTAGCACAAATAAACTAGCTAAATATCTGCGACTTCGCATTGCTGAACTTTGGTTTTTGGAAAATAATCGGCTTGCTGTCTATCGGCTGCGCGAGGATGATTACGAGCAAGTTTCAAGAAGTGAGTTTTTGCCGGAGTTGGATTTAGCATTGTTGGTACGCTGCGTTTTAATGCCTTCAATAATTGATGCAAGGACAGAGTTTCTTAATGGGGTTAGGCAAGTGGGTTGAATGCTGAGGAGTTGGTAAAAAGTGCGATCGTCTAGGAGGGCTTCGCTAAGGACTTGATTGGTTAAGCTAAAATGTGACCGACAACCATTGGCTCTCACAAACAACCTTTGCGCGATCGGCTCCAACGATTGGTTAGACTTGTAGATGTAAAGTTACTAAATTATTCCTATCTCTCTTCTCTTAATCTGCGTGAATCTGCGTCAATCCATTGTCATCTGCGGTTAAAAATTTCTCTTTTTTTTACCGCAGATGAGGGCAGATAAACACAGATTAACGCAGATGGATTATCTCAAGTCCGGTTGCACGATCCTTGATTTTTGGCTGTTGAGTAGATTTGACGCCCGACGATGCTACCGGATTTGATATGATACGCTTCTAGAGCTATACGTGCAGCTTTAACCTCATGCTGAGGGGATAATTTATTCTGAAGTTTTTCCTGGTTTGCTGTTAAATAAGTTTGCTTTGTTAGCTGGGAATGTAGCGAGAGCGCTAGAGGTTGTGCTGCGACGGGATATCAATATTATGTGAAATATGTGTCTTATTTTTATTGCTTTTTTCCCCGCAAGCCATCAACCAAAAACTCATCATCGATCGATCGCCCGCAGCTACAAACTCATCCCGCGAAACCAGATAGCTTTCTATTTCCGACTCTGAAATCAACCCCTGTTTGACCATCTGGAAAATGGGACCGGAGTCAAGCAAAGGTTGAAACGCCTCAATTCCGATGATATCGCTGTGGCTGACAACGGCTTCTAAATCAACGCTAACAAACCCAGCTTCTTTGAGAATGCGGCACAGATTTCGCCCGACGCATAAATTGCCGCCCCGCGATGCCATCACCTGCTTGAATTTCTCCCTGACAATCTCGACTGACCAAGGCGGATTTGTCAGCCAAAACAGATCCGCGTCGCTATCAATAATCACCAGTTTGCCGCCCGGTTTCAAGATGCGGAATATTTCTCTAGCTGCTGCGACGGGCTCTGGGAGGTGAACGAACAGCAAACGGGCGATCGCAAAATCGAAAGTGTTAGCCGCCAAACCAGTATCCGCAACTGATGCTTGGATGCGATTTACTCGATCGCCCCCTTTGTCCTGCAAATATGCTACTGCTTTTTCGTGCAGTACCGGGTCAATTTCTACCGCTGTTACCGAACTGTTTTGCAGCAATTCTAACAGTTTTTCGGTGAAAAATCCCGGCCCGCTACCAGCTTCCAAAACATTCATCCCGTCGGCTAAACCGAACCACTTTAAAGTGCGCGCTTCCTTTTCCCAACTGAGGAGAACTTGAGCTTTTAACCGCTGAATTTCTCCCTCAAACTCCAGATTGTACGTGTTTGCTTGATACGAACCTTCTGCCGTCATAAAATCATTCCTCTTACCGCGAAACTGGCGGCTGTAAAACTTTAGCATCCTTTGCTATTTCCGCTGACTCCAAAACCTGCTCTAAAACCGGAGGAGGAATCGGCACTTCTTCAACTACCTGATGCTTTTCCAAAGTCAAACGAGACTGCGACGAACCAGACAATCTTTTCAACAATTTCGGTGTCGGATCGTACAGCAAATAAATAATTCGATCGCCTGCTTGCCAAATCTGGGTCGCCGACACTACTTGCAAGTACCCTTGCCTTTCCAGCAGCAGCGGCGCTAACTCCCCGGCTTGAACCAAAGCTTGCAAGTGAGCAATCTGAAACTGCAATCCCTCACTTTTTAACTCAGTTTCCCCCAATTTTACTTCGCCGTCGCTCAAATATTCGTTCCAATCCTTCAGCGACAAATCCGATACAAAAGCTTGATTAATTTTAGCCTGATTTGCCGGCGTATTTGCTTGCGGATCTTTGGGGAATATTGCCAAAACCCTCGGGGGTGCAAACTCTTCGGCCGCTCGCTGAGCTAACACTAAGTTTACCTCGCCGTTGTTAGTCATGGCCAGAAAAGTTCCCATCGAATCGAGTCCGGCTTCCTCTAACACGCTGTGGTCGAGAGCACTGCTCAAAAACACCCGCAAACCTTCTCGTTCTGCTTGCGCGCAAGCTTCCGGGTTGGTGTCGATAATTGCCACCGATTCTCCGCGTTCTTGAAACAAGCGAGCAATTAATCTGCTCAAAGGATTTGATCCCACAATTGCAGCACCGGTTGCGGATTTTGAGGTGATGCCCAAAAGTTGAGCGATCGCTCCGGCCGTTAATCCCTGGACGAAAACTGTCATAATAATTGTTAGGAAAACTAAGGCTTTAATCGAGTCGCCACCGTTGATTCCCCGCTGGGTGAGCAAAATTGCAAATAAAGATGCGATCGACGCAGAGACAATTCCCCTCGGCGCTACCCAACAAACAAATAATTTCTGCCGCCAATTCAGTCCGCTGTTCCAAGTACACAGCCAAACGTTGATCGGCCGTACTACCCACATTAAAGCTAAAACAGTAAACAAACTTCCCCAACCGAGGGCGACCACACTAGCGAGGGATAAATCGGCCGCCAGCAGCACGAACAGCATGGAAATAGCAAGGACTGTGAGTTGACCTTTAAACCTCCTCAGCAGCCTTTCTTCCGGCACAGCAGCGGCTCTGAGGACGATGCCGGATAGGACTGTTGCCATCAGTCCCGATTCGCTGCGGATTTCTTCTGCTAAGCCGAAAAACCCCCACAAACCGGCTAAAACTACTAAGTTTTTGAGGTCTTCTGAGAGAAATTGCGATCGCTTGAGAATGAATCCCAGCAGCCAACCTCCCGCAACTCCGACGACTGCGCCAACGAAGAGTCGCACGATTAAATCTCGGAACAAAACCAGCAAATCAGCATTGCCGTTCAAAATAATATTCAGCACCAATACTGCCAGAATTGCCCCGACAGGATCGATTAAAACGCCTTCTGCTTCTAGCAAGGCTGCAACTTGTTTGTCAACGGATACTTGTTTGAGCAAAGGGCCGATTACCGTCGGGCCAGTGACGACTACTAGAGAAGCATACAGAAATGCGATCGGCCAGGGAAATTCCCCCAACCAGTGTGCGGCCATTCCGCCGCCAATTAGCGTAATTAAAGTGCCTACTGTAACTAAATTGCGGATGCTGCCGGAAAGTTTGCCCAAATCTCGCAATTCCAAATTCAAGCCACCTTCAAACAGAATTAAGGCTACGCAAAGGGATACCATAACTTCCAAACCGCTGCCCAGCAGATTGGGGTGCAGCACTCCCAAGCAGTCTGGGCCGGCTAAAATGCCAAACAACAGCAAAAAGACGATCGCCGGAACTTTCAGATAAGCGGCGAGAACTTGAGCGCTGATGCCACAGATGACGGTCATGACCATCAACTGGGTGATGTTAAAGGGGATTTCCATAGATATAATTGTTACAGGCTGCCCGCTCAGTTTTAAAGGTTCGATCGCGGGTAATTGCAGTGCAGGCGCTATTTTCGGCGCAGCTTACAAACTCGGCACGGCCCTGGATTTTTCCCAATAAGATTAAAAAACCTTGATAGTGGCTATAACTTTATCAGATAATTCTCTGGGCGTCAAAGATGGCAGTAAGCTGTAGCTAAGCGAGAGATTGTCTATTATGTTCGAGAGTCTAATGGAGATGCAGGGAGAGAGGGAGAGGATTTGACGAGTTTTGATGTGGAGTCAATCTCAAATCTCAAATCTCAAATACCAAGTTTTGGCGGCTTTTCAATTACAGAGGGGTCAATCGATTTTAGATTTTAGATGTTAGATTTTAGATTGAAGCATTGACCCCACGGATAGATTCGGGGGGCAAGTTTCATCGGATAAAGGTTTTTTATTTCTGGGTTCTGAGTCTCCGAAGGAATGAATCCGGGGGCTTGTATCCTGGATGCTTTCGGTCAAACCCCCAGATTCATTTGTGGAGTCAATCTCCCATCTAAAAAACTCTAAAATCGCCTGATTCATCTGTAGAGTCAATCTAAAATCTAACATCTAAAATCTAAAATCTATTATCGATTGGCATTCTGCCACCTGCGAAAAAACTCCGATAGAATTGCCGGCGAAATTCGCCCTTCCAGCCAATCTAAAGCCTGGTTTTGGTTCGGTGCTGCCCGATAAAATTTGCACGCATCTATCAGCCGAATCGGAGAATTTAGGACAGTAGATTGAGAGCGCCACTTTTGCGCAAACTCGGCAATAATAGCCGGAGAAAGTTGTTTTTGCAGCCAATCTAAAGCTTGGTCTTGTTCTGCTAAACCGCGATAAAATTTGCCGACATCTATCAATCGCAAATTAGTGTCTTGAGGTAAGGTAGTTGCCCGCCATTTTTGAGCAAATTCCCCTAAAACAGAGTTAGAAACTTGACTTTGCAGCCAAATTAAGGCAGTATCTTGGCTAGCGCTAGCTTGATAAGACGAGAATACCTGAGTCAGCCGCACGCCTGATATGGGAGCCGGTGTCGGAGCCGGTGTCGGAGTTGGTACCGGAGCCGGTGTCGGAGTTGGTGTCGGCGCTGGAGGGGGGACAACTACTTTGGGAGATTTTCGCATCAAAGCAGCCCAGGTTTTGATGCCTGCAATGCCATCTGCATTGAAACCTTGAGATTTCTGAAACGAGATGAGCGCCGCTGTGGTAGTGGGTCCAAATTTACCGTCCATCGCGCCTTGATAGAAACCTTTAATTCTTAATTCCTTCTGGATGTCTGCAACTTTATAACTTACGGCGCCTTCTCGGACGCTTTCAAAAATATTGGTGTCTACATTGCCCGAGATGCCGGAAACGGTGCCTGTATCGCTGTATTGCCAAAAAGTCCAAGTTTTCCAGCCGCCGGGAACCCAAGGTTCCTCAGCAGTGGTATAGTGAGCAATCCACAGTGGGTAATCGGCAAACCGTTTTGTCCCCAAGTTGTCCCAAAAACCGGGGTAGGTGTAGATAATCGGCCGCATCAAGGTGGCTTTTTCGACTGCTTCTAGCCAAATTGCGGCTCGATCGCACAATTGATCCCCACTCAAACCCCCTGTAGTTTCCAAATCCAAGACTGCAGGCAAATCCCCCGCTTCTAGTTTTACAGTTTTCAAGAACAAATCTATTTGTCCTTGAACGCTGCTTGCGGGTCGAAAAAAGTGGTAAGCACCGCGTTGAATCCCCGCCGCTTTCATAGCCGCCCAATTGCGGGCGAAAGTTTGGGCAACGAACGTTGCACCCTCGGTCGATTTGACAAAACTGAAGGCAATACCATCCCGGGCAACTGCTTGCCAATTGACATTGGGCTGGTAGTCGGAAACGTCTATACCGCGAATACTCATATTACGGAGAGTTGAGAAAAGCTGGTTGGGTCTGAACGATTAAGGCTAGATTAAATTGTAATGCTAAGTCGCTAAGTGTTTTTTTTCAGTGGAGATTGTGCGAATGAATTTCGATCGAATAGAGCCCGGCCCTGGTCAAGAGTCTGTTTGGGATTACCCGCGTCCCCCTCGCCTTGAGGAATCGACCAAACACGTACAGATTGTTTTTAATGGAGTGACGATCGCCGACACGCGCCGCCCTCAGCGGGTATTGGAGACAAGTCACCCTCCTGCCTACTATATCTCCCCCGAGGACATCCAAATGCAATATTTGCACAAAACTTTACGGGGTTCTTGGTGCGAGTGGAAGGGACAAGCCGGTTATTACACTGTGACGGTAGAGTCGAAAGAAGTAGTAAATGCTGCTTGGTTTTATCCCAATCCTAATCAGGTTTTTGCAGCTATTAAAGATTATGTGGCTTTTTATCCCAGCAAGATGGATGCCTGTTATGTGGACGGGGAATTAGTGCAATCTCAACCAGGGGATTTTTACGGCGGCTGGATTACCAAAGATATTGTCGGACCGTTTAAGGGAGGGCCCGGAACTTGGGGGTGGTGAGGGAATGTTGAGATTGTTTCCTTCCTGGCAACGCTTCGCGGTTTTGGGTTTTGAGTTGAGGACTGGCGCCGACAACTGGTTTATAGCAGAAAGAAGAGGTGGGGCGGGGATAAATCTACCAAGAAATGAGGTTTCATACAGCAAGTGCGTCAGGAAAGCCGATTTGACATTGTTTATGGGAAATTTGAGATTTACTCCACAGATAAATCTGGGAGATTGAACTCGGCTCTCCAATCTTTGCCTCTCCACGACTCCTGTCGGAAACTTGTCTCCGTTTTTGGGCGGGGTGAGTCCTAGTAATTATGAACCTGCCCCTTCTTCGCTAATTTTTCTTTTCTTCAGCATAGCTGCTCCTGATACTTTTAATCTAGACAATTTCAGATATCCTGAGACAACCCATATCTAACAATCGTATTGCTAGGAAAGGTGGTATCCCACAGGGCGATCGCATAACGATAACGATTTGTTTTTTTGTTGAGGACACCAGTGGACATTAAGAACTACTCCAGAATAAGGCACGTCTATATCGGCTAGTATAATCGGCTTTTCATGGTAAGTAGCAATATGGCTACAAGTTGTTTTTGTCCACTATTTTTTGTCCACTATAGAGAAGCAACACTTTTAGTTATTGACATTTTCTTGGCATTCATGAGAGTCTAACAGAAGATATGCTGATTATTCCGAGAATATTTAATAAAAACTTGTTCAGTTAAGTGCTTATCTTCTCTTCTCTTTGTCTGTATCCTGTGTGTCAAGAGCGGTTCATTAAAAAAAGTCTCGTTCATAAATCGGCAGAGGATTGCCGTACTAACGGCATATCAACTCTGCAGTCGGGAGTTTGGAGAGTGGGGTTTGCATTGCGCGCCCTACTTGCAATTTGTTAAGCTAGATTTGAAATTTAAAATTTTGAATTGTGATGTTAGACCGGATAACAGTCATTGAAGGCGATATTACAAAGCAAGAGGTAGATGCGATAGTCAATGCAGCTAACGAAACTCTTTTGGGAGGCGGCGGTGTAGATGGAGCAATTCACCGGGCGGGCGGCCGCGGTTTGTTGGAAGAATGCAGAAAATTGAATGGCTGTGCGACTGGTGAGGCTAAGATTACTGGCGGTTACAGCCTTCCTTGTCGCTGGGTAATTCACACCGTCGGCCCCGTTTGGAAAATTGGCCCCGTCTCGGAAATTGGTACGCGTCGAGAGGATGAGCTGTTAGCTCGATGTTACCGCAACAGTTTGACTTTGGCCCAGCGGTACAAAATCCGCACAATTGCTTTTCCCGCTATCAGTACGGGTGCGTTTTGTTTCCCGATCGACCGGGCAGCCAAAATAGCCGTATCTGAAGTTAAGCAGTTTCTCGCCAATAATAGCTCGATCGACCAAGTGATGCTGGTTTGTTTCGGTCAATCCGCATATCAGTGCTATTTGAAGGCCGCCGAGGATATAGCTTAAGTCGATCGAGCTCCTATATCTCCCAGCTTTTACGAAATAGGAGTGCATCTTGCCCATAAAAATCACTACTAAAAATCTTAGTAATGATTTAATCATTATATTATTCAGTGAGTACGAATGAATAAAGTAAATACACCCCTGGCACGAACACAGAAGTCTGATACTGCCAACTCATGTCCTCAACAATACAGCCAATGCTACTATATTAAGCTAATATCAGCCAATAGCGGACTGTAGGTTTCTTGCTGCTTTATTGTTTATTTGGATCTGCGCTGTGTCTGTTGAATTTATCGCGCCATATAACTCACCGCAAAAAACACCAGAAAATTTATCTTTAGAGTCTACTCTTAAGGATCTGGCTGTATTCAATTTTCAGGTTGAATCCTCATCTCTCGCCAAAGACGTAGCTCGGTTGTTTCAAGCTCACCCCCTGCTTCCGGGAGTTATCTTGACCGTAAACGGCGAATTTTTAGGGATGATATCGCGTCGGCGATTTATGGAACGCATGAGCCGCCCTTACGGAGTAGACATATTTGCTGACAGACCGATTAAAGCCTTGTATCAAATAGATCAAACCGAGCTGTTAATTTTACCAGGAATAGCCTTAATTGTCATGGCAGCTCAGCGAGCCGTGCAGCGGCCGCCGGAACTGCTTTACGAGCCGATTGTTGTGCAGTTAGAACCTCAAGTTTACCGCCTTTTAGACGTGCATCAAGTATTGGTAGCTTTATCTCAAATTCACCAACAAGCTACTTGGTATATTAGCGAACTTTATTACAATTTATCGGTCACGCAATCCGAGCTAGAAGCAGCTAATTTTCAATTAAAAGCAGCTAATTCCGAATTGTATCGCCTGGCCAACTCAGATGGCTTAACTCAGGTTGCCAACCGCCACTGTTTTAACGAATACTTAGAGAAAGAATGGCAACAATTGGGAGAAGCAGGAGCAGAACTATCTTTAATTTTATGCGATATTGACTTTTTTAAGAAATACAACGATACTTACGGACATCAGGCGGGAGATGCTTGTTTGCAACAGGTAGCCAAAACTATTGTTGAGGCTGTAAATTACGCAGCAGGCGAAGTTTCGGAGGAGACGATGGTAGCTCGTTACGGAGGTGAAGAATTTGCGGTAATTTTGCCTGGGATTGCACCCGACCTTGCTGTCTCGATTGCAGAGGAAATTCGAGTCTGGGTGAAAAAACTTGAAATTGAAAATATTAAATCACCAGTGTCTTGTTGGGTTACACTGAGTTTGGGAGTAGCTAGTACGGTTCCTCGACCGGAAACTTCAAAAAAAGATTTGATTGCAGCAGCAGACCGTTCGCTTTATCAAGCTAAAGACGCAGGGCGCGATCGAGTAATTTTAGATGCTATCAAATTAGATAAGTAGAAGAGGTTGAGTTGAGGAATTTTTGCCTTATAAAATTGCAGGAATGGCAAAAATTGAGCGAAGAAAAAAATATTGCTACTCAGAGGAATTAGCAGCACATCTGCCACAGTCAGTAATTTTTAAAGGTTTGCGATTTTACCCTGATGGCGGTTCCGAACTCTCTATTGCCATTTTTGAGTAGGGAGGAGCTTTATTTTCTCTGATGCCAGGGGGTGAAGTCCAAATCGGATACGAAGCCGACAACTTTCGCCCGACAAACGAGCAAATCGAATCATTTCAAGATACTGCTGAGGAATACGGGTTCGATCGAGACATCTACTCTTACGTATAGCCTTTCTCAGTAACATGAGGTGCTCTCGCGGCCTCCGTGGGCATAGGGCATAGGGCATAGGGCATAGGGCATAGGGCATAGGGCATAGGGCATAGGGCATAGGGCATAGGGCATAGGGCATAGGGCATAGGGCATAGGGCATAGGGCATAGGGCATAGGGCATAGGGCATGGGCATAGGACTTGCC
>NZ_JANMZH010000204.1:0-2236 GCF_031383065.1 Microcoleus sp. OTE_8_concoct_300
CTGGACGATCAAAGAGGTTTCTGACCGATCGGGAGTCAACTACAGCACCCTCAGCACCTATTCACGTTCTCCAGGAATGGCAATGGTTGATTTTACTTGTCTGCTGAAGTTGGCACGTACTTTTGACGTGATGGTGGAAGATTTGGTTGAGGTCGTCAAAGAGTAGTCGATCGCTTTTTGGGATAAAACTATCCGATGATGGTACACCATCATTTGTCAAGTATGGGTTTAGTCAGGTTAAAAGTCAGAGAACTAGCTAGCGAGAAAGGCTGGACGCTGAAAGAAGTTTCAGAACGATCGGGAGTAATTTACAGCACCGTCAGACACTACGCCCGCTGTCCGGGAGTGTCAACCATTGACTTTATTTCTATACACAAATTGGCTCGCACCTTTGATGTAATGATTGAAGACTTGGTGGAAATTGTGCAGGAGTGAGCGATCGCTTTTTACGATAAAATTTTATCCCAGAGTAAATCTAGTGTTCTGTCGATGGGTTTAATTAGATTGCGGGTTCGAGAGTTGGCTGCTGAGAAAGGCCCGACGATCAAAGAGGTTTCAGAGCGATCGGGCGCAGTCTACAGCAAGCTGAGAACCTATGCCCGATCGCCCGGATTAGCAACAGTTGACGTGAGGGCCTTGCACAAGTTGGCGAGGACTTTTGATATCATGTCCGGTCGAGCGACCGCGATTTTTGTAGGGGAGGGTTCGCCAACAATACCTGCCAATAATTGATTATCTCAAAAACCCGCCCCGACCGGGATATTATGGTTAATCGATCCGACATGATATGATTTGTCGATCGAAGATTTGTATGAAATTGTGCAGGAATAGTCGATCGCTTTTACGAACTAATTATCCAGTCAATATTATTCGACAGTTGCTAGCATCTGATTGACAGACTCGCTTTGTTGTAGTGCTTCCCAATCCGATGTAACAGGTTGGTAAGAACAGTAACACACCACAATTCGCTCCTCAGTATCGGAAGCAGAAAACTGCTGAACGCGAGTAACTACCCAATCTCCATCTTTCCCGTGGGTGACTCCATTACCGGGGTCAGATAGATTTTCATAATCGCGGGTTTTGTCCCCTACTTGAGGAATTTCTGGGTTTTCTTCCCAAGTCCAATTTTCCCAAAGTATATTAGTGAGACCGCCCCTCGGCATAAGCTGACGTTTTTCCCAGCCGGGAGCACTCATGCTTTCGGTTTTGTAGACAATCCAGATTTTTTTTGCCATTTTTCCTCCCTTTCCTTTAATCTTGGTAATCTTGCCACATATCCTGAAACGAGGTTTGTTCCCCGTCAAACACGCAAGCCACATCAGGGGGGGTGTTACGAGTCACTCGGATTTCTTTTAACCGCCAGTGGTATTTTTCGCCCATCTTTTCACAGAGTTCGGGATCTGTAACATGGTGTACGTTTTCTGGCTTTGGATTCGGTACGCTATCGCTCCTCACTTCAGACTTCCCTTACAGTTTAAAAACTAAATGTCTTGCCCTGTATGCCTTCGCTCCACCGCCGCACGCCGCAGCTATGTGTTGTTTTGGTTTTGACTTGCTTCTATTTTTGGTTGCTCAGCCTTCATGACATATTGCTCCTTGACACTCCCTGACCTAAAGGACAGGGATTCTTAATTCAGCGACTGACCTTAAAATGTTGCGTCCTTTCGGCAATACTCAAACTTTTTAACCGTAGGAATTCTACCCATTAACGAGCCTGATTCGCAGTCACTCCAGAGGGTCTATCTCCAAAAGCGTACTAGGACATTTACCTAGAGTTCGGGTATGCCCTACCCTACTTAACAAGACTAAATAGTTTGTTTCTCTGGTTAAAGGAACTGTGTTAAGCCCCTAGCTGTTTATAGAGTTTTCGCCCCTCTTTGTCCCCCGGGTTACGCCTAAAAGTGTGTCGTTAACTGTTTTTATGCACGATGGCGCAGGAGTTTAACCTTGACCACTCTAGTATACTAGAAATTTCCTGACTTTTAGGAAGGGATTTAATAAATTAAAGCCGTCCTAGAAGGACAGGGTTTTAGACCCAATTTTCTTGATAAACCCTATCTATCCGCTGTTCGGCTCGCTATACAATATATTTTGCTCGATCGAAATTCCCGCCCCGGCTCAGCGATCCCCAGCCTTTCCTCCTGCATCCTTCGTCGCTTACATCTTATAAGATATGTTACAAGTATTTTCGGAATGTAAAGCAAAATAAACAATACTTATGATGATAAAAAGAATA
>NZ_JANMZH010000251.1:0-1170 GCF_031383065.1 Microcoleus sp. OTE_8_concoct_300
ACTTGGATCAGCCCGATTTAGCAGCCGTAGCACAGCATATTAGCTTGAGTGAGTATCATTTCCAACGAATGTTTACTCAATGGGCTGGGATTAGCCCGAAGCGATTTTTGCAGTATCTGACGGTTGAATATGCCAAGTCAAAGATTGCTGAAACTAAAAGTCTTCTCGATTTGACATCAGACATCGGGCTATCTAGCCCCGGAAGATTGCATGACTTGTTTGTGAATCTCGAAGCAATGTCTCCTGGTGAATTTAAAACAGGCGGTTCAGGATTGCAAATTGTCTGCGGAATTCACGACACTCCTTTTGGTAAAGCTCTAATTGCGACAACAAGTCGCGGTATTTGCAATCTGCGTTTCTTGGATGGAACCGATGAGCAAACCGCTGCACAAATGCTGCGGAATGTATGGTTGAATGCTGAGGTTATTTGCGATCGCGAAACTACTCAACCTGTGTGCGATACAATTTTTGATAGAGCTACTTTGTCTCGGAAGCCGATCGCACTTTTGGTAAAAGGAACTAATTTTCAGGTTCAAGTCTGGCGGGCACTTTTGAGAATCCCATTTGCGGGAATTACCACCTACCAAACCATTGCAGAAACCATCGGGAATCCTACAGCAGCTAGAGCCGTGGGTAATGCTGTGGGAAATAATCCCATCGCCTATCTCATCCCGTGTCATCGCGTCATCCGCGCATCTGGAGAGTTGGGCGGTTATCGCTGGGGTTTGGAGCGAAAAACGGTTATTTTAAGCTGGGAAGCTAGCCTCGAAATTAGATGATTTGGCTTTTAGATTGGGGTTTTTTAACCGCAGATATGAGCAGATGAACACAGATGAACGCGGATGCAATTTTATCTGCGTTAATCTGCGTGCATCTGCGGTTAAAAAATCCAAATTTCAACCTCGATGCCAGATAGTTGTACCATCCTTTTGATCGATCAGAGTAACACCTTTATCCTTAAGTTCATCACGAATGCGATCGCCCTCAGCAAAATTCTTCGCTTTCCGGGCATCTTTCCGCTGCTGAATCATCGCCTCAATCTCCTCATCAGTTAATCCCCTTATGATTTCACCTTTACCAATACCGGACAATTGGAGATGGACATTGATATTCCCACTTAGCACGAAGAGATTGGGTTTTTTAAATCCTAAAACTTCGGCTAACTTAACA
>NZ_JANMZH010000372.1:0-1080 GCF_031383065.1 Microcoleus sp. OTE_8_concoct_300
GCTTGGACAAAGTTCGGCGAATCTTTGGGCTTCTTGCAAGTTGTGGCTTCTCCCTTAACTCGCAGTTCGTATCACGCCGAACAGGTGAGGGAACTGATGAAACTTTACCCGCGCTAAGTAGGTGGCTACAAATTAACATAACAGTCATTAGTCATTAGTCATTAGTCATTAGTCATTAGTCATTAGTCATTAGTCATTAGTCATTAGTCATTAGTCATTAGTCATTAGTCATTAGTCATTAGTCATTAGTCATTAGTCAACAGTCAACAGTCAACATAGGGAGGGCGGGTTTGGCAGCCGTCTACTCCCTGGTATTTGGGCTCTTAGCTAAACCGGCCCCTACAAGATACTATGGTTTTTTTCCCCTGGCCTACTTAGCAATTTTAATTTGAGGGTTTTGCAGGCGCGGTGCAAAAAAAAACAGGTTTTTGATGGTAGTGTTATTGGATGAGGTTAACCCCGAAGCAGCAGCGAACAGCAAAAAAATATCAGCCGATCGCCCCCTAAAAGTCGCGACTTAGGCAAAAGACATCCAGAAACCGCGTGTCTTCCTTAAACTTTTAGGTTTTAATCCAAAAGTTTTGTTAAGAAACCCGGTTTTTGCCGAGCGCCAATAACTCGGTACTGCTGACTGTACCAACTCGCTCAGCTCATATTCGGTATTGGATTAAACTTCTGCGCTCACTGAGCCGGTATTTAATCAAGACCGCCGAGTTATATAAAGTTTTATTAAAAAAATCGATAATTTTCCGAAGTGATCGGGAACCAGCTTATATGTGATGAAGATTAACTTAACTTCTGACGAAGGTCACTTGTTTCTAGCCAGTCTCTATCTATACTAGCTACATAAACAAAGAAGTAGAACGCACTTTTCGGGCCGTCAACCTGTTACATCAGAAAGTTCTTAGCGTTTTCCAGAATCTTGGTAAAACAAGTGGGGCCGCCAAAGTTCGATCGAACAACAGCATCCAAGTCTGGAAAGTTAGTAAAGAAACAAAAAGCGGTGATGCTTCGTCTTAACAAAGTGGGCATCATAATTATCAATAACCGCTAAGCGTAGCATCTTTTCACCCGGAGCAA
>NZ_JANMZH010000400.1:0-1237 GCF_031383065.1 Microcoleus sp. OTE_8_concoct_300
CAGGGTAAGAGCATCTCAATCAGGCTTGACACAAGGATTTGAGAATAAGCATCATGTACTCATCACTCATGGCTGCCCGGTTCCTTTTTTGTCTCAAGCTACGCGGTAGGGTGGTTTCTTGATTGAGGGCATTAAGGGCCATCCGTCTGAGCACAGCCAAGTTTCGAGGACTATTCAATGTTCGGACGCGAGATTTATCCTCATTAAAAGTCACATCTAAAACCCAATGTTCTTGATTTTCAATGCTCCAATGTTCCCGGATAATAGCACCATGCTTCTGGGCATCTCCGGTTAAAGAACTTAGATAAAACTGGACTTCATGAGAAGTTCCATTCCACTGTTGTCGAAACCGTTCGACTATAACAACCGTCTGTAGTCCCGCCCATTTATATTGATTATAAAGACCTCCAAATTCTGAAACGGGAATCGCCCAAACTCTTCTTTTTTCAATCCGGTTATGGCCTTTTTCTATTTGACGGTAATCCGTCATTTTAACTCCAGTAAATTGGCGACTTGATTGAAGCTCAAACCAAGATTTAACTTGATTGTAAAGAGTCGGGTGATTACTTTTTAAGCAAACTACATAATTAGCTTTTTTCTGAACAATCTGTTTAATAATCTCCGTTTGAGTCCCCATTGCATCCATCGTAATAATTGCGCCGGTTACGTCGATTAATTCTAATAACGCTGGAATCGCTGTAATTTCATTGGAATGGCTATCTACCTTAACTTGGCCGAGGACTAAACGATTTTCCGAAGCCCACGCTGTCACTAAATGTAAATTTTTTTTGCCCTGATTTCGGTCATAAGACCCCCGAAGGCTTTTTCCGTCAATCGGGATAACTTGGTCAACAACTGAACCGAGGAATTTTTGAACCCATTGAGTTAACTTCTGTTCTAAAATTTTGGGGTCTAGTTTTTCAAAAACAAGGGCGTAACGTATCATGATGAGGAATGCCATTGGGTAATTCTAAAAATTGTTTGAGCCAGTGCTGTTTACTTATTCCGTAATTTTCCATGTCTTCCCATCCGTTACCTCCAGCTATTATCGCTAACAAAGCAATCACTAGAATATCTTTAAGTAAGTGATGTTTAGTGCGGTCAACTCTTGGATCTGGTAGATCATCAAAATAATTCAACAAACCCCCTTCTAGTTCTTGCATAGAAATAGGTTGATGCTGGGTTTTTATGTTTTTTAATTTAGCGCTCGCGACAACGGGTGCAAATCCTTTAGTCA
>NZ_JANMZH010000460.1:0-5356 GCF_031383065.1 Microcoleus sp. OTE_8_concoct_300
CGTCCTTTTTGGACGGGCGGGACGCCCATCCCACAAACTTGTGGAAGTTATTTAATTCTCATTCCTTAGTTTAGCAAAGGTGCACATTAAGCTGTTCGGGATTTAAATTGTATGTCAAAAAACAATAAAACTCTTGTGGGGTGTCCCGCCCGCCCCGAATATGCAATTTAAATGCGCGACAGCTTACTATTTAGGTAAGGTGCGCAATCCGCACCCTATTTGGGAAAAATGCGGATAGCGCCTTCTACTGTTAACAGTTAAGAGTCAGCAGTTAACAGTTAGAGTTATTGGCTTGGCAAGTGCTAATTTCGAGTCAAATATCGCCCCAAACAAATATCTTGGGTTTGACCCACCGCGACATTTTATAATTGTAGCAATGCCAGATTACCAATTACTAACCACGATGTCTTTACAATTTATTAGCATTCCGCCAACAACCGCTAGCAAACCTGTCGCTTTGATTGTCGCTTTGCACGGATGGGGTGCTAATGCTCGGGATTTGACTTCTTTAGCACCGGCTTTCAATTTGCCGGATTATCAGTTTGTGTTTCCCGATGCCCCGTTTCCCCATCCCCAGGTAATGGGCGGCAAAGCGTGGTATGACCTTCAAAGCGAAGACCCTCAGGGATTGGTAAAAAGCCGGCAATTGCTGAGGGAATTTTTGCTGTCTTTGGAAAGCAGCACGGGCGTGCCTTTGTCTCGCACAATTTTAGGTGGCTTTTCTCAAGGCGGAGCGATGACTCTAGATGTGGGATTGACTTTGCCTGTAGCCGGTTTAATTTGTCTGAGCGGTTATTTACACCCGATTTCGCCAGTTGCTGGGAGTGCTTTGCCACCTGTTTTAATCGTGCACGGTACTCAAGATACTATTGTCCCCGTTAGTGCTGCTGTGCGATCGCGCGACAGTTTGACTGCTTGGGGAGCTGCGGTGCAGTATCGAGAATTTATCATGGGACACGAGATTCGGCCCGAAGTTATAGATTTAATGCGAAGTTTTGTTGTAGAAACTGTGTCGAAATCCGATTAAAGGCTTAGGATATAGTATGGCGGAAGTCTCGGGCAGGGGAAAAAAATGAAAACTTTAACCAAAGCATCGCGCGATATTGCTGTACTTACTTCTCAGGACGTGGCAGAATTGGCTGTCCGTTTGGAAGTGGACGATTATACAGATCCTTTTGAGGGATTGAATGATTGGCATTTGCTGCGCTCGCTTGCCTTTCAGCGGCCGGAGATGGTTGAACCTTATCTCCACCTTCTGGATATGGAAGCCTACGACGAAGCATAGGCTTAAAAATCTAGCTTAAAAATTTCGACGGAATTGAGGAAGAAGTTAGCAGCATATTTTGTTGCGGATTGAACAGATAAGTTATGGATTTTTGTCTGTTTTCATCTCAACTTCTTTCTTGATTCTTTTTTATGAGAAGATAAATCTCTTGCATAAATCTTTGATTGATACCGAAACCGCAGATGCAAGGCGGATAAACACAGATAAACGCAGATAATTTCAAGAATTGAGAGCGAATGAATGCAATCTTGTCTAATGACATGAAAGGCAGACGAATTTTAATCGGCGTTAGTGGCGGGATTGCGGCTTACAAAGTTTGCGAAGTAGTTTCCACTTTAGCGAAAGCTGGAGCTGAAGTTAAAGCTATTCTTACTGATGCGGCCGGGGAGTTTGTGACGCCTTTGACTTTTGCTACTCTCTGTCGCCATCCTGCTTTTACTGACAAAGATTTTTGGCAACCTTCTCACGGGCGCCCCCTGCATATTCAACTGGGAGAATGGGCGGAAGTTTTTGTTATTGCTCCCCTGACGGCTAATACTTTGGCTAAGTTGGCGGGGGGTTTTGCTGATAATTTGCTGACTAATACTGTCTTAGCTTCTAATTGCCCTATTTTGCTGGCACCGGCGATGAATACGGATATGTGGGAACAGCCGGCGGTGCAGCGGAATTGGCGGGAAGTGTTGATTTATCGGCGCTATCATGCCCAGAATCCGGGGGCGGGAATGCTGGCGTGCGATCGCGCGGGTGTCGGCCGCATGGCAGAACCTTGTGAGATTTTGCCTCATATTGAATCGCTGTTGTATACGAAGGGCGATCGAGATTTAGCGGGCTTTCGGGTGTTGATCAGTGCGGGAGGAACGCGGGAACACCTCGATCCGGTGAGGTTTATCGGCAATCCTTCCAGTGGCAAAATGGGTATAGCTTTGGCGCAAGCTGCCGGGCACCGTGGCGCGACAGTGACGCTGGTACACAGTATAACTGGCGAATTGCCGCTCTCAGGTGTGCGGGCGATCGCAGTTGCCAGTGCACAAGAAATGCGGCAGGCGATGCTGCAATGCTTTCACGATGCGGATTTGACGGTGATGGCCGCGGCGGTAGCGGATGTGAAACCGGCCGAGTACAGTAGTGAGAAATTGCCGAAGCGATCGCTCCCGAATTGTTTGCCTTTGGCACCGGTAGCGGATATTGTGGCAGAGTTGGGAAAATTGAAACAGCCCCACCAAAAATTAATCGGGTTTGCAGCACAAACTGGGGATATTGTCAAGCCTGCTTTGGAGAAATTGCGGGCGAAGAAACTGGATGTAATTGCGGCCAACCCGATCGATCAAATAGGTGCCGGTTTCGGCAGCAATACCAATCAAGCAATATTAATTAATGCCGCCGGAAAGCAAGTTGAAATTGCACCTTGCAGCAAGCTAGAAATGGCTCACCGGTTGTTAGATTTTGTGATGGAGGGGTGAGGGCGAGGGAACTGCGATGATGTTACTAATTGCAGATTTGTCGTTGGGCGGGGCGGGTTTTTGAGATGGTAGGTTTCTAACATAAATGGTTGGTGAAACCCGCCCCTACGATGGCCTGTAGGGGCGGGTTTTACAAATAATATTTGAGGCCCGCCAACAATTTATATAAACCCGCCCCCACACAACCGATAATCTAGATTAACCTTTACTGCGATAGAAATAAGGCTACAATCTGCTAGAATTTAGCAGGTTCGGGCGATAATTCGGATTCCTCAATCTCCCTTGATTCCGAGTCAGCGGGCAAGTCAGTATCTGCGACAGTAATTTCTAGTTTAAATCCTAAGGCTTCGAGCAATTCTACCAAACTGTAAATTTCCGAACCGCCGCTTTCAGTCAGCATCTTGTCGAGTTTTTCGTGATGTTCTTTTGCTGACTCCGAAAGAGCATTCATCCTGATTCGAGCCTCAATTACCTTTCTGATGGCATTTCTCAGGAGTACGGGTTCAGGGTCTTTTTCTTCCAAGATAGCCCCGATAAAACCAGCAGCTTCTTCAGGATCTTTGAGAGATTCAATTAGGTACTCGCGGTAGCTATCACTCGTAGGCATTTTCACGTTTTTCATAATCTGTCCAGTATTCTATAGCTTGTCGAATGTCCTGTTCTTGGGTGCTTTTATCCCCAGCTATGAGGATTACCACAATTGTCAAGCCGACTTGTCCGAAGTAGAGACGGTAGCCCGGGCCATAATTAATTCTGAGTTCAAAAACTCCTTGTCCCACTGACTTGAAATCTCCGAGATTGCCTTGCTCAACTCGGTCAAGCCTAGATTTGATTCTAACTCTAACATTCCGATCGCGGAGGGAATCAAGCCACTCGGTGAATGGTGCCCTACCCTCTAGTGTAGTGTAACGTCGAATTTCTCTCGGTTGTACTTCCATAATTTTATCGCAGTCGATCGGCAATTTCTATCGTAGGGCGATCCGTAGTACATTCTGCAGACAACTCAATATCAGCTATATTAATTCCTAGTTTAAATCCTAATGCTTCGAGCAGTGCTACCAAACTATAGATTTCCGAACCTGCACTTTCGGTCAACATCTTGTCAAGCTTTTCCCATTGAAGTTGAGCTGACTCTGATAAATTATTGAACTTTAGCCGAGAATCTACAACATCTTTGAGTACCATTTGGAGCAATTTCGGTTCATCGCTGGCTTCTGTCAATGTCACCTCGATATAACCTGCTGCTTCTTGGGCATTTCTCAGAGATTCGATCAGAAATTCTTGGTAACTCCTACTCGTTGGTGCTTTCACGTCTTTCATAGTCTCTCCAATATTGAATAGCTTTGCCAATATCTCGCTCTTGAGTGCTCTTATCTCCACCTATTAGCAGAAGTACAATTGTCAGCCCGACTTGTCCAAAGTAAAGCCGATATCCAGGGCCAAAGTCAATTTTGAGTTCAAAAACTCCTTCTCCGACGGACTTACAATCTCCTAGATTACCAGTCATGACTCGCTTAAGCCTTAACCGAATCCTATTTTTGCCTTTGGTATCCCGGAGCGAGTTATACCAATCTTCAAAAGGATTTGTCCCATCTGCTCTCAGGTAGTTGCGAATTTCCCTGGGTTGTAATTCCATGATTTTATCGTACTTGATTAACAATTTCTATCGTAAGCGCGATCGACAAAGCATTAAGTCGGCAAATCATACTTAAGACAGAGGTATTAGATAGACAAAATAGTAAACCTTGTTTGAGGAAACAAAGTTTAAATCAAACAGGGCATTGTGAATGAATTTTAAATCGATCGCACAAACCAATCTACTATTCGGCAGCCTGATAATTAGCCTCGGATTGCAAGCACTTCCAGCAGCAGCGCAACCAGTCACCGACGCGCAAGTTTCCGCCCTCGTAGAAGCGCTGCGACACGCCGCCCCGCCACAAACCGCAAATGACGGAATGTACAGTCAGTGGCAAGTTTTACCCAACAATATTTCCCGCTGGGCACAATTCTGTACCAAACAAGCTTTAACACCCCAACAATTTGAGGCCGACGCGACAAAAGCCAAATCAATTGTTACCTGTATCGTAGGCGATTTGCTGCGCGACGAATACAAAGCTAGCAGCAACAATGAATTAACCGCTGTACGCCGCGCCGCTTGCTGGTGGATGACAGGGGAATCCGCAGCTTGTAAAAGTGGCACAACAGCTACTTATGCCGATAAAGTTATCAGCGTTTACCAGCAGCAACCTAAAAAGTAAAGTTTGTGCAGGCGGAATTTAGATTTTTTTGACCGCAGCCGCTACATTTTAGGGAATACCGGGACTCGGAATAGTAAGTTATATCAAATCCGGTAGCATCGGAATTATTCATCTCTGTATTCTCTCCCTCTGCGTTCTCTGCGCCCTCTGTGGTTAAATCATTCCGATGCAACCGGAAACGATATTAAATACTGGCGCAAATGACTGCTGACAAATTGCAGCATCGGTGCATTGTCAAGCGTTATTTTGATGCACGGCTGATGGATTGAATTGAGTTGTCATTTGATGCACTTTGGTTATATTAGTGGACGTGTTTTGAGATGCTCTGCCCTCTTCTCAAGGGCGCGATCGCC
>NZ_JANMZH010000481.1:0-4046 GCF_031383065.1 Microcoleus sp. OTE_8_concoct_300
TTTTTCTGAATCCACTCTTCTTCTCACTAATTGGGGACTTCAAAATCCCCACCAAATGGCAAAACGCTCTCAAACTATTACCTCAAGAAATAGTGTTGAGTGAGGCAGAGTTTAATCACCTACTCAATAAGTATCTACCCAGAAGTGTTGAATGATAGGAGAAAATTGCTAAAATTGGCCGAGCAATGTATAATTTCAGAGTGATAAATTATGAATAATCAACTGAAATGCTATTTTTTGGAGTTTAGACTAAGCACAAATTGACTCAGCATGAGCTGAGTGGAAAGAATGGTTAATAAGTGAGAGATTTCTCAAGGTTAACTAAGGTTAACTTACGAATTTTGTTGATTTTTGGAACCGACCTTTGCCCTTTTTGACCACAGGATAGCGACATCTTTGAGTGCGAGGTCTTCCTTGAGGCCATCCATCTGAATTTCCTCGGCGTTTGGGAGCGACAGCCGGACTCCCAATCTTGATTAAAAGTGGAAGCATTGATTGTGCAACCCTTCCAGGAGTCAATTCAGGGAGAGACTTTTGCCAGGGTAGACGAATTTCTCTCACTAAGTCTTTAGCTAACCATAATTGCCAAGTCACTAATGGCATCAAATCACTCCATCGTTGGCACTGTTCTGGGGTGCTTAACTTGGGCACAGTCCAATGCAAGGTTTGTTTGGCTAAGCGATACCAATGCTCGATCGTAAAACGGCGCAGGTATAGTTGCCAAATTTCTGTAAGAGGTGGCATTTGGAGGCCAACCCAAACTAACCACAAAGGTTGAGTTTTAAATTGACCCGTTACGGTTTCTAAACGTTCGACTAAAATCAGAGTCATTGGATGTTTGGGACTGCCTCGAAAATGCAAGTCATTCCATTTTCTTAACCTAATTTTTCCGAGTTTGGGTTTAACAGATTCCAGAGTTTGTTCTGGTTCCCACCAACTTTGAGAATCCTTGAGCCTAAACTGTTGACCGTGAATTTTTGGTCGGCCTTTACCACTATAAGATAGAGGTGCTGACCACAAGCAACGATTAGAACGAATACGCATTAGTTTATCAGCGGCGATCGCAGCAGTGGCTTTTACCAGAGGAGCACACCCATACTCACTATCAAATAAGGCGATCGGTCGATGTTGAAGATATTGACACACTTGTGCCAATTGTTCAGCGCCTTTAGCAATCGGATTTTCCCAACTCGTAATACGTTCATGTCTCAACGGTAGTGCCCAACTGCCGATGGTCGAAGGTATCCACGCGATCGTACTATATCCTTGACCGATACCGACAGGTATGCCGTGAGGCAAGGCTGTAGGTTGATGTTCATAAGTACGTTCTTTGAGGGTAGGTGCATGGGGCCTCAACCACGCTGTATGATCGATTGCCAATACTGGCCGTTCCACTTGTGACATTTGTTCGATGTATAGTTGCATCAATTTTGCTCGGTCTGGTCTACAATCTTGCAGCGCCTCGTAGACGCTTGACCACTCACGTCGAAATAAAGGACTGAGGGCAAAATCTCCTAAACATGAGACGTGGCGGGTTGTCATCACTGCATCTGCTAATTCAAATGTGGCATCTTTGGCGTTGCCGAGGCATTGATAAGCCAGTTGACGAAATTCGTATAATTGTTCAAACTTCATTGCAGGTAGATTTGAGATTTTTTGCTGAATTCTCAATTTTCTACCCTTACGCTGTCTGTTGAAACTATCGCAGACAGTTTTTTTTCTGGAATTGCAGTCTCGGAGAACGTCAACGGTCGCTGATATTTATCTTATGGGTGAGCCTGATAGCTGGTCGCCAGCGACCGTTGCCGTTCTTGATAAACCTTCGCTAGTCTTACAGTGATCGCAGTTTTTGACCTGCTTAGTCTAAACTCCAATATTTTCTAACTTCCCCAAAATTGTCAAACGGTATCTGGCCCATTTACCCAAAGATGATTATCCTGTTTTAGATAGCTTTACATTTGTCTCCTGCTGGCTAGGGTTTAGTTTTGACCAAAGCCTCGATACTATGGGTTCGCTATTTTCCCGTTTAAACAGTCGAGGTATTTCCTTAGATATATCAACGTTCTCAAAGGCTAGTAAGCATAGAGATATTGGTGTTTTTATAAAAATATTTGAAAAATTACAAGCGGATCTAAAACGTCAATTAATTGACAAAGATAGCCTAAGTGTATTCCCTTTAGATTCAACAATAGTTACGTTAACAAGTAAATTACTATGGCAACAGGAATACCATCAAGTAAAATTATTTGCTGGAACGGACAATAAACGGGGAATGATTGATGGAGTATACATTCATTTTGGGCAAGGTCATGACAGTCAGTATGGAGATGAAACCATAGCAGCCACACCTCAAAATGGAGTCGCTGTAATAGATAGAGGTTTTTCTAGTTCTGAACGCGTTCAAGCATTGCTGAAAAAAGAAAATCAATATTTTGTACTACGAATTAAGAATAATTCTACTATCAACATGAAGGAAGATGGAACTTATGAAGTGTGGAGTGACCAACGAAAAGTCAAAGTAAGATTAGTGACTTTTTCGGATTTAGAAACACGGACTGAATTTAGGTTTGTGACTAATTTGCCTGAATCAGGAGAATTAGCATACACCAATGAAGAAATAGGAGAAATTTATCGAAGAAGATGGCAGATTGAATTGCTCTGGAAATTCTTAAAAATGCATCTAAAATTGGCTCATTTAATCACTAAAAATACCAATGGAATTAAAATACAAATCTATGCCTGTTTAATTTGTTATTTGTTGCTTCAGTTGGTTGAAGTTCCTGATATAATTGGAAATAAACTATTAGACAAGTTACGGTATTTACAGGCTTTTATGTGTGAAAAAATCAGCTATATTCACTGGTTCAAGGAACTTGTTTTCAATTGCTGAAATCAGCAGTTTACAGGATTCGTATGTCTATTTTCAGGATTCTATCAATAAGCGTTCAACACTTCTGCTCAATATCCATTCAGTGAGGAGAGAATAGAGACCTTGTACCTTGTCACATTCCAAAGGGGAGACCGAAACACGATTCGACTCGAAATTTTTGTAGATACTGTTCACGTTTACAACCAATTGCTGCATAAGACATCTTCAAACGACCGATTTCTTCAACGATAGAATGAGTATTTAAACCCTGTTTTTAGAGAAACGGAACCCCCTAAAGCAACACTGAATTATGCGAGATTAGTCGCGCACTCAACAGGATTCCTGATTCAGCTTGCCACACTTCCAATCGACGGGGATTGTCGTAGCCGAGCGCGCACTCAACAGGATTACCGGATGTCGCTTTGCCACTGCTGAATCCGGTATGAAAAGTGCAGATTTGTGTGTTTTTGAGGAGCCTTTTATGATGCCCTCTTGATACCTATTTGGCAAGTGGTCACAGCTCTGGTTTTGGTTGTTCCGACTCAGATTCCGAGAGGGCGTGAGGGTCTGCCGGAGTGGGGGTAGCGACGTGATCTGAAACTATTCGGAAACTATTTCGAGAGATTCCATCGGTGGCTGTAGGGTCATTTTCGGTGATCGCTCCCCGTATTTCCTCAACCAGTTCTAGTTCTTCTTCGCTGAGATTTAGTTCGGTGACGGATTCTAAAACCCAGCCATTAATGTTGGTCGCTTTTGTTGGCTGACACCCAGATATTTCGATTTCGCTGTCAAACTCAATCCGACACAGCCCGTCACTATATACCTGGATTATCGTGGCCAGTTTTCCCCTGAATTCCTGAGTGCCGATATACTCTGGCGAAACTTTCACTCGGAAAGCCGGGGTGAATTGGAACCCAGGGGCGATCAGCATTTTTGCCTCACCCGCCCCAGTTTCAACATCACCCGCCCCAGTTTTCGCCCCAGTTCCGCAGGTAGAAACGTTGATTTCTAAGGGTTCCGTGCCACCCGCCCCAGTAACGGCCGGTTTTACTAATTTTGTTGTGAGATTTTCAGAACTTGCATTGCACGGGAAAGTATCTAAGACCGTGTTCTCTGAATTTTTTTGATTTTGCTCAAAGTCAGAAAAACTGGGTCGGGTGGGTCGGAAGTCTTGCTG
>NZ_JANMZH010000485.1:0-1035 GCF_031383065.1 Microcoleus sp. OTE_8_concoct_300
CCCCTCCCTTCTCATAAACCTCTCTCCGCTGCGCTTACCCTTAACTGCGCTGTACCAGCAGAACAAACGACAGAGATTGCATTCGCAGCCTGAGCAGAATCAACAATTAGCAAATGTTTCAAAAGCAAAGGATGCGATGAATTAAGTAGTGTCGCGCCAGTTCCATATCTAATCCAAATCTCCGCCGACGGGATTGTCAAAGACAAGCAATAAACCTTAATCATCCTCCTGTTCAGACTTGCGCTCAAAAGAGTTGTTGAGGATGTTGATACAGTAACCGTCGTAGCAACGTCCTCCGTCAAGCGCTCTATCAAACGCTCGCCAACATTTCGATTAAGATTATTACAACAATTCATACAACATAGTTATAAACAATATTGTTGTGGTCTTGTAGGAAACTTGACTTTTCGACGACGTACCCGGTAATAGACACCCAATCATTCTGCTGTCCTGCACCCGTATTATTCTGGAGCAAGCCATGACCTCGATCGACTATCTTTGCGTGGATTCTCCATCCGAATTTAATACCGTAGAATTCTAAATCAGTAAAGAATTCGTTGACCCCAGTGAGAAAAATTGGCTTCACATTATACAAGTCAATCATTCCCACTTCAAAATTTTGACCGCTTGGATTTTGTAAGGAAACCAACAGTCCCTTTTTGGGGTTTGCGCGAAACATCTGATTCTTTTGCTCCTTCTGCGCCAGCGTATCGGTAGCAAGAATCATCGGGGCAAAAGTTGGAGGTACTGAGTCGAGATAGCAGGCTACTCGAATCACCGCCATATGCCCTTGGTAATTGATGTTTGTTCCGAGTACAGATGCGTTGCTTGGGGTATATAAAATCGCTTCCTGATTGCTAGTTGCCGGAGTAATTCGGGCTGCTATTTGAGCAATGCGATCGGGCATATCGATCGCCATATTAATTCCTCCTGCCTCCGCTAGTGAATGTCGGCGATCGACTACCAAGCGCCGAATCGGGAGCCTTGGAAGTAAGTGCCGAAGTCATCCCATTACTACCCATACTGAATTTTGGC
>NZ_JANMZH010000583.1:0-1080 GCF_031383065.1 Microcoleus sp. OTE_8_concoct_300
GGCAAGATGCCCATCCCACAAGAGTTATTTTTTCTTGTGGGATGGGCATCTTGCCCGTCCTAATTATTTTTGCAAGAGGTCTAAAGCTTTACCAAAAAACCGCAAAGCTTTACCAAAAAACCACTGAGTTAAGGCTGATAAGTAAATGAGCACTTACGCACCAAGCTCAATAAACCGGGTTTTTGGCCTAATCTTCAGGTAATAGCGAAAAATTTTCGTAAAAAACCCGGTTTCTGGCCACCCGCGCATCAGTCCTCAACAGGGGGCGATCGGCCTTAAATCCCGAAAACACCCGTTCGTACTTTCACCCAGTGTTTGCAAAACTCGGCCAAAAAAACTTGAGAGTTTTGCATAAAACCATTGAGCTCACCCTGATAAGTAAATAGGAAGAACAAAAAGGCTTTAGGGGCGATCGCCCTTAAATCCCCAAAACACCCGTTCGTACTTTCACTCATTGTTCACAAAACTTTACAAAAAAATCCGTAGAGTTTTGCATAAAACCACTGAGTTCACCCTGATAAGTAAACAGAAGGGAAATTGCGAAATCCGAACCAACATCCCAACGGATAGTGGAAAAGCCTTATTCCGATTTTGGTTTAGTCTATTTCCACCGTTGCATTAATTGATTGCAGGAGAGTTCATCTACTATGATTCGGGTTAATCTGGATTTTTTACAAATTTTTGCAAAAACAGTCGGGATATTTTGCATAAATCTAGCGAGTTCCGGCTGATAAGTAGTTGGCAGCGACAACGCGGGTGAAGTGCGTTAGCGAAGCCCTCGAAGAGGATCGCGCTTTAGCTGTTGTGACGAGTCGCATGGATTTTGAATGAGTTTTGGCTGAATAGAAGTGCGATCGCACCTAATTTTCAGTTGAACAAACTCACTAATTGCGACACGTATATGCGGCGTGTCGGCGGAGTTTTGTAGTCAATTTTTAGCA
Source organism: Microcoleus sp. OTE_8_concoct_300 (assembly GCF_031383065.1). Classification (NCBI taxonomy): domain Bacteria; kingdom Bacillati; phylum Cyanobacteriota; class Cyanophyceae; order Oscillatoriales; family Microcoleaceae; genus Microcoleus; species Microcoleus sp. OTE_8_concoct_300. Next base: position 942 of record NZ_JANMZH010000583.1, read on the forward strand.
CACTTTGTCTCTACTATTAGAGGACAACAATCATGGCTATTCCTGACGTTGAATTAGATGCTGTGTTCCTCGTAAAGCAAAAATTCAATCGCTCCCACAAAATGTCAACCCCAGCAAAAAATATTTGGTGGCGATTGAC
>NZ_JANMZH010000603.1:0-1173 GCF_031383065.1 Microcoleus sp. OTE_8_concoct_300
CAGATAAAGAAATCCTAGAAAAAGCAGCCGCAGCAAAGTCTATGAATCTAGGCGAGTATCTGCTAGAAATCGCTCTAAATGCAGCCAAACAGCCACCTCTAGAAGTAGAGCAAATTGCATTGAGCGATCGCGATTGGGAAATCTTTGCATCTGCCATCGAAAATCCACCGGAACCAAACTCCGCCCTCAAAGCAGCTATCAAAGAGCATCAGGAAAAGTACGGGAACTGGTAAATAATGAAATGGATTTTTTGTACAATAGATGATAGCCGACTAAAAAGAGAAGCTTTTGACTGCGGTATACCGGAGTTAAATGAGTACCTCAAAAAATATGCCCGACAGAATGATAAAAGAGGAATTGCTAAAACTTTTGCGGCAATTCCAGAAGATGAAACTGGAGATATAGCCGGCTATTATTCAGTCAGTACGGCTGAAATTAAACGCGAATCTTTACCTGAAAATTATCGCAGAGGATTACCTCGCTATCCTGTACCAGCAATACGTCTAGGCAAACTTGCTGTGGCTATCTCAATGCAGGGGAGAGGATTAGGAAGAGAACTGTTAATGGAGTCATTTCGCTCTTCAGTTCGCCTCTCCTCTGAGGTGGGAATATTTGCGGTGATAGTCGATAGTAAAAATCAGCAAGCTAAAGAGTTTTATTTGAAATACGGTTTAATACCTTTAGAGGATGATGAACTTTCACTGTTTATCCCGATCACCACCATCATCAAAGTGCTTGAATAAACAAGCGAGCGATCGCCCTTCTCAAACAAGCGTGAATCGCCCTCACACTTCATTTTGACTATTTTCTTGCTCAACTTCCTCAAAATTAACTTGTTCGTAAACATCAGATAGAGGAACTTCTAGCTGAAACGAATTAAACACTAATGCGGTATCTTCCTCGTCATACTCGGAATACAACCATCTTTTATTCTCAGTTTTAGAATACTGCTCAACCTTAATTTTTGTTTGGTCAATCAGAATGTATTCTCGAAAACTCGGAAGAGTTTTGTAAAATGTAAACTTGTCAGATCGATCGTAGTTTTTAGTAGACTTTGATAAAACTTCCACAATCACTTGAGGGTTGGTAATCATATCTGTACGATTGTTGTGGTACTCAGGTTGCCCAAAAGTTACCATTACGTCGGGATAAGTGTAAAGTCGCACTTTTGGT
>NZ_JANMZH010000606.1:0-1259 GCF_031383065.1 Microcoleus sp. OTE_8_concoct_300
TCAATCCTTGCAGCAGCGCTCGCTGCTGCGAGCTACCCGAACTGTGCTTTTTCTCAATCAAGAGTAACAGGCTATCAAACTGTGGGTCGAGACATTGCCGTCAATAGTGCGATCGATATTTTAGTCTATCCCGGTCGCGCGAGTGCGATCGACTTCAGCTCAACCGACGAAGCTCTCGCCTACGTTTTAATTGCCGACCCCTCAAAAGTAGTTTTCAGCACCGACGCACAGTTGGCAAGCGGCCAAGCCAAAACTGTTTTCTTGCGTCCCATTCAAGCGCTCAATTTTCCGGGAGCTACCACAGCTACCATCACCAATATCTCAATCAAAACTGTAGATTCAAAAGGGAAACAGCGACTTTACAACTTCAACATCGTTCCTACCAACAAAGAACCCGAACACTTAGGAATTCGCATCGCCCCCCTCACCCCAAGAATGTCGCCGACTGTAAACGTTGATAGAGGTCGTGCACCCTCTGCATCAGATGTTGAAAAAGGATTGCTGATTGCCATTCAAAAAGGCTACACAGCAGCCAGCGACCCAGTAGTCTACAGCGTGCGACAATTTTTAGCTCTGGTAAGAAATCAGAATCTATCGGCGGCCGATGCTGCAGCACGAGCCGGAGTACACTTGTCTGTGATTGTCGAGCTGAGCCGCATTGCACGAGAAGAATTCAACTACCCTGGAACAAGATTTCAACAGCGACAACCGCCAACAGCCCGAACTACTCGGCTTCTTAAAAGTCGCTCTGCTTTTTGATTGGAGCCGGAGCTGCGGGAATAGGTAACGGGAATGGGGAGTGGGGGAGAGTGGGAGAGTGGGAGAGTGGGAGAGTGGGAGAGTGGGAGAAGTTTGAAAACTTGCAACAACCCGATAAAAACTAGAGGGCTTCAACATCTAACATATACTCACCCAATTGAATAGAAATGAGGGATTATGTAACTGCCCTCTACCTGAAAATTCAAACAGCTTGCTGTTTACTGCATACCTCTAATCTCCCACTCTCTCAGTCTCTCCCTCTCCCCCTCTCCCTCTCTCCCGCTCTCCCACTCTCCCCCACTCCCCATTCCCCACTCCCCACTCCCTTTTTTCAACCAATGTTCCGCCCAAAAAGCTCAATTCAAAAAAAGTCTGCCCTCCCGCTGCGCGTTGTGCTTACAGTCCCCAACGCTCTCCTAATTTCAACCTTACTAGCTCTAACGGGATGGCTTTCTTTTCAAACAGGGCGGCAGACAATGAATGACTTAGTTGCACAGCTA
>NZ_JANMZH010000619.1:0-2674 GCF_031383065.1 Microcoleus sp. OTE_8_concoct_300
TTACGACGCAGTGACGCGGCGGGGAATGAGCGGCGGGCCTGTTTTTGATGTTAGCGGCCGAGTGATTGGAATTCACGGACAGGGAGATACAGTTGGTCGAGTGCAAAATGAGGCTGGGGGAAGGCAAGAAGAAGTAAAAACCGGGTTTAATTCAGCGATTCCAATTAATACTTTTGTGGGGATGATGTCGCAGGTGGGGATGGAGAAATCTGCTTTGAAGGTGGATGAGAAACCTGCGGAAAATGCGGATGCGGAAAAGGTTGAGCCTGGACAGGCGCAGGGTTGGTTTGGAGATTTTGGTAAAGACATAGTTAAGGATGTGATTCAGAGGGGAATTCGGAGGATTTTGCCGTTTTAAATTTGTAGGGGCAGGGCATCGCCCGCCCCTACAGGGTTAATTGGAACATTATTTAATCATTGAATTGAGGTGAATTATGCGTCGTATTCGTCTTTTTGCTCTGGGTATTGTCAGTTTTTTTGCTGTTTTAATGGGTGCTTTATTGGCTCCGGGTACGTTTGTTAATCGGGCTTTATCGGCTGCACTTTGTACGGTTTTTAGTTTTAGTTCGACGCTTTGCACGGTGAATTTAGCTAAGTCTTCGGATCGGGTGGTGGCGGCGACTCCCCCTGCTGTGGAAAGGAATATTTCGGATTGGTTGGTGCAGCGAGATCCGGGGGAGTTTGATGATGCACCGAGTGTGCCGCCTGCGAGTAATCCGCAAGCGCCGCCGTTTCCTCAAGATCCGGGGCCGAATCAGCCATTGCGTCCTGATTTTGGTGATTCTGTTGACGATGCTGCCGGCGATGCCGCTAATGATATAGGCACTAAGTTTAACTGTGATAAAAATCAAAAGCCACCGATATATGCAGTATATGTTAATGGAGTGAATACACCACGAAATGTTTATGACCAAGACAAGGTAATTATCAACCAGCTTTTGAAAGACGCATTTGGAGAAAAAGTTTCTTTAAGTTTTGATGCTTACAATGGTGTCGGAAGCGTTCGTATAGAAGGCATTCCCCTTGGGGACTTCTTGGAGTCGGCTATGCAGTCATCCACGTCTAGCCCTGAAACTTTTAATGCCAACACTGCTGATGGCAATATATTAGTCTTTCAAGTCACACAAAAAATCAAAGACATAGAAAAATTGCACGATGATTTCCGAAAAACTGCTAATTGCGAGTGCCATGTGCTCAAGCCAAAATATCTGCTGATTGGTCATTCTCAAGGCAACTTTTTTGTTGAAGATATTGCCTTAGCATTGCCAGATGAAGTTAAATCAAGGACTTCAATTCTATCAATCGCTTCGTTCACAAGTTACGAAAGCATTAGAAATAAAGTGAAAGAATTTGATTATTTACTCAGACCTGATGACTTTCCTCTGATTGCGATGAAGTTGGTTAAAAGTATTGAAGATCGGAAAGATAGTCTTTCACAACAGCAACTAGGTATTGGTGAATCGATCAGCCGACAAATAGTTTTAGGCTCTACAGAAAGTGTTATTGCGCTTGCCAAAAAGGTAAGAACTCCCGGAGATGCAAATCTTTCTGCTCTAAATGGTATCGATAATAACCCCTTATTAAGAGCTTCAAGTTTGGGTATATCAGACTTTCTTATTGATAAAGAAGCAACTTTTGTCTTAATGCTTGATGCCCATTTGATAGAAAACTATATAGGCGGTCCCACAAGGGGAGGCATTACTATTCCAAGTTTTGATGCGATGAGAACAGATGGGAAGCGTCCGCAGCCTCGATACAAAAGCCAAGTTACAGAATCCTATAATAAAGCCAAGAATAAATTGAAAATGCTCACAGAGTACGATGCTGGCGAATACGAGAAAAAGAAAGAATGTTCACAGCAGGTAAGACAGTCTCCCCAACCACAACCAACTGCACAGCAACCTCAACAAACTCCACAACAGCAATTGAGAGCCTGCCGAGTAACAGGTGTTGAAAAGTACAATAATATGACAATGAATCGGGGAGGATGTGCTATCCAGGGACCAGTAATGACAGAAGACGGACCTGTAGATGGAAAAACTCAATGTGGTATTTGTAATACGTTTATTGGTGGATTAGCCCCACGCGCAGGATCTTGCCAGGAAGGAGTGGAAACCGATCCTAGAATTGCTTTCTTGGGTTTAAACAAGCCTATTCTTTGTCCACCTAACTGGGATAGTGGATATTGAGCGGTGGCTGTCAAATATCTTGATAAAACCGCCCCTACATGGATGGTAAAATGTGGGATACAATTGATGGTAAAATATTGAATAAAATCTGTAGGGGCGGGTTTGCCGATCAATTTTGCCACCCACCAATAATCTTGATAAACCCGCCCCCACCCAACCGATAACCCCGAACAACCATCCTCGCCTCACCCTTAAATACAATTAATTGTTAATTTCTGGGTGGGGTGGGGGCGGGTTTACATAATTTGTCGATTGGTATCAAATATCACAGGCGAACCCCCCCCCTAAAGGCTTTCCCAAAAAACAGGATCTCGCTGTATCAATAGTAAAATTTACTTGGCTCGATCGCTCGTGCTCTAATCTAAAAATAATCTTTGTAATTACCAATTCAGGTCTTGCTAAAAATAATATATAATTTTTAGTCGCTCGTACTAATATTACAAAATTAAGTAAATGAAACTACCTAATGATACCATTATTGCTGA
>NZ_JANMZH010000681.1:0-1835 GCF_031383065.1 Microcoleus sp. OTE_8_concoct_300
GTCTGTCCCGGACAGCCAATCTGATCCGGGGTAGCCCTTTTTCTCAGCCCAGGGCTTGAAACTGATGCAGCGAAGTCAGCATAATGGTATTTCCCCATCCAGGACTCAAAAGCATTACGTCTCGGTCAGGATAGAGCAATATCCTGACCTTGGACTTAGAACTGCTACAGCTTCGTTACTTATTACCGTTTCCATAAATGGCTGCTACCTCTACTTAACCATTTCTATAAACAGGTGCAACATACTAGGCGGGACAGACAATCGAGGCAATGGGTGTGATTCTAGAAAGTCTGTTCCCATCTGATCTGACTGGGGAAGGCTAGGGCCTCGCTCCATTCCCCGCATTTGGTTTCATACAGAATTCGGTAGCGTGTCCCCTCTTCAGACCATCCGATTACTTTGGCCGCCACCCACTTACCCCAGCGGCTAACCCAGCCTGTCCGATTTGCGATTGGATCCTCTGCGATCTGAGGTTGGATCGGAGGTTCTACTTCTATATTTGGTAAGGTTCTAACTTCCCCTAAACTTGTATCATAAACAGCGGGCGATAGAACCACCTCAACCGCTTGTGTTGCAAGAAGTTCAGCTTCTTTTAGTTCGGCAATTTTTTTCGCTTGTCTTTTGGCTGTAAGAGCGGTCAATTCGTCCCAATTCATAGGGGTGCTTAGCTCCTCACTGAATGAGTATGTCCAGTGCAGCACTCCGTTCTGCTTGGTTCTTCTGCCAATCAGCTTGCAGCCGATTAAACTCAACAATTTATTTAGCCACTGCATCGGCTTCATCTTGCCCGGATGTCCGAGAAGCTTGGCAACTGCTTTCTTTTTGCAGCGCTCGTACACTTCGACAACTTCCAAGTCATCCCCCCTCCAGTCTTTACTGGAATCCAAAAATTTCTCCAAGCCCAGGGCTTGAAATGCTCTAATTTTTAGGTAACGGTCGGAGAAGTCGCCCAAAAATTGTTGCCTGTCAGCTAACAATTTGTGTCGCTGCAAATATTCAGAGTCCTCTGGGTTGTTAAATTGCCAAGCGGCATCAAGCTGGCTGAGTAGCGATCGCTCGTCAAATCGGACACGCCGCACAAATTCCCAACTCCATAAAGCAGAGTCTTCAATTCCCGGCAGTCGGGCTTTGAGAAAGAATTTTATAGCTTTGCATCGGTCTTCCCAAGTCGCTTTAAAGTTTCGCTTAATTTCTAAAGCTTCCGAAAGTTCGATGTCTGGCGCGTTAAAAATTTCTTGAGCCTCAATGTCCTTGCACTCTTCCTTGGCTGTAGCGTGTCCTTCGTAATCGCACTCAGCAGGTGTCACACATTGCACAGAGTAGCCGGCCAGATCGAAAGCTGTTAACAAGTATTTCTTCAAATGCCTGCGTTCCAATTCTGCTTTGGCTTGGAGCTTTGCCCACATGATTGTGTGTGGCGTAACAATTTGAGCCGCTAGATCTTCCCGCACTTTCTGCAACTGGGATTCATCCTTTATAAGCAACCGAGCTTCTGTATCCCCAAACTCTGAAAGAGCTTTGATTATTTCAGCTTCAAAAATTCCCCCGGTGTTCTTTTTGGCCAGCCCCCGCTCTGGACACAAAATAATAATTCTTTCGGGATGACGGACGCGCCGAGACATCTGGATACACTCGTCAACGCCCAAAACTCCCACAAACCAGCAAAACACATCAGAAAAATAATTCTGGGTGCGAATGTCAATATTCTGGATGCTAATGTCAATGCCCGATTCAGCCGTCGGAGTGTAAACTATCCAAGCTAGTCCGTATTTCTTGATATAAGCGTCGGGGTCTTTGAGAAATTCTTTGACTTCTGCCTTTGTTGCAGTTTTGGA
>NZ_JANMZH010000684.1:0-6654 GCF_031383065.1 Microcoleus sp. OTE_8_concoct_300
AAAATCCCACAGTGTAACATCTTCAAAAAATGGGTGTACTTTATTATTCATAAGCTTTTTACTATTATTTTTTACTTTTTTTTCTTGTGTTTATACAGGGTGTTACTCGGACCCTGTTGCCTGCGGCGCCCCTAAATTCTGGGTGTCGCGGCCGGGGGGGCGGGCCATAAACCCGGCTCCCCCCCCGGCCCACGTTTTCATCAGTCGCTTTCTTCTGTGTCTTGGGTGTCTTGTGTGTCTAAACTACTGTTGTCTGCTGGAAAGGGAACGCCGTAAGTTTCCAGCATTGCCTCCCAGGTAGCAGTTTTGCTGAGCTTGCCGAACTGCTTGGCATCTTCGTTGCCGAAACCGCAGTCAAAAGCGATCGCTTTGAGTTGCTCGATGCGACGATAGTTCTTACCCATTGTTGACCTCTGCTTCACTGGCAGACACAATGAGATTAATCAAATCAATTGCTTCTCCCAAATAGCTCTCTGCTTTTCCCAACGATTTAGGAACATCTTTTTGGTAAGACTCTAGCAGTAGTGATGATTTTTCAGTAAAATCACGACAAGCTGTGTCGTTCTTATTACTAATTGAAAAATCCGCCAAGTGCATATCCAAACTTGTCAGAAAAATTTCGGAACGGCGACTAAAGTGAACGCTGTAAATAGAATTTATCAACAGCTCAGTCAGTTTGTTGACAAGCAATTTGTCAATAACAATTGTGTCGTCTGCGCCAGCCTCTAAATCTTTAGGGACATTCGATGCTTCATTTCCCCCAATAAGGTGAGATGTAGTCATGAGTTTGATTATCACCGCCTGAGTATGAATCCAAAAAACCGCCGTGGGCTTCCAATCACAGACAGCGGTTTTTTGGCGTTTATTAAGTCCTCGATCAGTTTAAGTTCTCGCCCTTAAAACGAGATTTATCCAAAAGCTACTGCCGTTTGACGCCAATCTAGAGCAGCGGTTTTTTGATGTTTGGAGATATCTGATGAATTTAAGGGCATTGTCTGGTGAGTGTGAATCCAAAGACCGCTGTTAGATCCTCCTACAGATAACATCAGTTTTTTGGTGTTCACGGGTATTTGGTTAGTTAAAATTCTCGCCGCACAGTAAGAATGTAATTACCAAAAACCACTATTAGATCCTCCAATTTTCTCGGGAAGATTGGGGAAGTCGTGAATTGTTCGGTGTTCTCAGCACCAAACAGTCGCGCAGCAGTTTCCCTAAGCTACTTAACAGCTAGGGCTTCGTCAGAATGTTGGAAAAACGTTAAGTCTTGCGATCGTCCGGATGGACAACCCTCTGTAAATGTCATAATTTTTGAGCTCCAATCGTTGTAAGAGAACGTGTTGGGGAAGTCGTGACTTGTTAAGCGGGTCCAATCGCTTGACAGTCGCGCAGCAGTCTTCCTTAGTTACTTACAATTGCAGTATTCTGGCCATTTTGTCAAGAGATGGCTGTAAAGTTTTGTCGCCTCAGCTTTGTAAAATCTCCAAAATGAGTTCCAGCTCTGCCAAGTCAGCTTTTGATTTTTTGCGTCTGGCTTGAAGCTGGCTGAGAATTGTGGCCGCATCAGATGCTAATTTTTGGTAAGGTTCGGCGGCCGGAGCAGAATTTTGGTTGAGCGAGGATCGTTTCGTCTCAATTTTTTTCCGATCGGCGCGCCAGTCTCAAGTTGCGATCGAAGCTCCACACCGATCGCGATCGGCGCTGAGTTTGTAATTTCCTCCCGCGAGGCGCGCTCTGTCTCAAGTTGCGATCGAACCTCTACACCGATCGTGATCGGCGTCTTCCGTTTCAAGTTGCGATCGAACCTCTACACCGATCGCGATCGGCGCTAATTTTTCATTTTTTTCCAGAGCCGATGCAATTTTTCCCTTTAAGCCAGATAGTTCTACACCGATCGCGATCGGCGCCTTCTGTTTCAAACTTGACTGATTCAACCTCAGCAAATGCCATTTCCATAAACGGATAAAGCTCGGTTCCTGGTTATTTTTCAATGCTTGCCCCATCAAGTGCTGTCTTAATATCTGCCGTTTCTATAAATGGTTATTGCCTCTATCCAGCCATTTCCATAAGCGGATAAAGCTCGGCTCCTGGTTATTTTCAATGCTTCTTGCCCCATCAAGTGCTGTCTTAATATCTGCCGTTTCCATAAATGGTTGCTCCTCTATCCAGCCTTTTCCATAAACGGATGCCAGGTTTTGACCAACCATTTATATAAATGGTTAGATCGCCGTGACACGTCTCCCACAAGTTTTAAAAAAGCGACCGGACGCAGGCTTGAGATAGCAATCGTTTGCTTTTTAAAAACCTCATTGGTTGGGCTAGGAGGGCAAACGGACATATCCACGCTAGATCCTCACCGCTACAGTTTGATGCCGTTTCCATAAATGGCTGATGTCCTATCCAACCGTTTCCATAAATGGCTGTCAGGTTTTAATCAACCATTTCCATAAATGGCTGTCAAATGCTACGCGGGAATAATTTAATATCTCAGCCCAGGTCTTGCAACTGCGAAAGCTCCCTTAAGTCAGTTTCATTAAATCAAATTGAATTGCTACATATACTCAGCTCCTGGGCGTGAGCTTTAAATGACTGTTCTAAATAGCTTTTACAGTTTCCACATTTTTTTTATGTGTAGCATCCATTAAATTATTATCAAAATTTTGCGATCGCTATAAACACAGTGCTAGACATGGTGCTAGACAAAACTAGACAACACTAGACATGGTGCTAGACATGGTGCTAGACAGTGTAGACAGTGTAGACAGTGTAGACAATAAATTATTGCCAGAATTTTGCGATCGGTAATCGTGGGCCGGGGGGGGAGCTAAGCGTGGCCCGCCCCCCCGGCCGCGTCAGAGGTGCGCCGCAGGCCCGCAAGGCTAAAAAAAACCGGGTCGAGTGATACCCGGTAGACAACCTAAAAAAATATAAAACATGATATACTATGCAATTTCAAAAACTTACCCTAAAAAACTAGGTCAAGCAGCCGATGAAATTTTTCGAGTGGCAGCTTGTCCGCTGTAGAGCTTGTTGTAAGTAGAGGGAGTTGTGTCGGACAAGTTGACGCCGAAAAATTAGCGCAGCGGTCATCGGTTGCGGCGAGTGCAGCGGTCACCGATCATGATCGGAACAATTTTTCCGCTTTTGAGCGCGTCCAAGAGTCCGATCGGAATATTTTTTCCGGTCTTGAATTGAGTGTGTCCAAGAGCCGATCGCGATCAATGCTCAACTGATGCCGAAAAATTAGCGTAGCGGTCATCGGTTGCGGCGTGGGTGCTAAGTTGTTGGTCTAAATCGGTCTTAGTGTCATTTGGGCTAGCCACGCTGTTTCCCACCCGATTAGTTGCACCTCCTAAATTTGTTTACAGGTTTAGGACTTGTTGCTGATAGGTTTGAGTGGGGGGGTAAATGAGCAGTCGTACAGAAACTTACGCTAAGGAATTGATTAGCCGTTTTGAATATTGAGATCGCCTCTTATAGACCTGTACCAATTGAACTGTCTGAAATTTAAAAGCCTCAAATCCTTCCTGTACCGTACAAAAAAGCTGTACCAAATAATCTATGCTCTAATTGGTACAGTTTAATTTTCAACTCTTTAAGTTTTTGAGAGATAAAAAGAGTAGTTCCCAGAATGCTTATCCAGTAACACTTCAAGGACGCTGGTTAAATGGGTAGCCCAAAGTCAAATGTTTAACACTAGCTTACTGAGAAATAATCCTGCCATGCCTTTATAAGCGTGTCTCTAATTTGCTGTGGTATATTCGGAGTATTGAAACTTCTTGTATTTCCATAATAGTAGTACATCCTATCATCTGTTGCTATATGATCGTCGTATGAGTTATCCACATGTCTGCTGAAGTGAATACCTTGATAAAGAGCATTAGCTGCACTATACACATAATAGACCCAATTCCCCGTTAGATTTTCTTTGGCATTTGTAAGTTTCCAATCTCCCATGTTAGCTAGGGCGTTAGAAGGAAAATTAAAAAAAATGGCACTAATAAAAAAAAATGAAATGACGAATTTAATTCCACGCTTAATCATGATTTTTCCTTAAAGTTAGAAAAAGTTTAAGTTGGCTTTGAGAGGTAATTTTAAAAGTACGGTTAATCGTCAAGTCCTGTCGAGTGGATACAGGCATAGTGGGTGATGCTCTATACGGTTAACCGTTCTTTTGATTAAATACCCCATTATCTTATCTTTACTCAAAATGTGCTTGAACACCCGTTAAGTTAACAGTTATACCTATATCCTTACTACCAGAAACAGTCAATAGATTTTTTATACCCTCCGGGGTACTGCATTGCAATTTATAATCATCATCCCACAAATAAAACTCTGCATCTACATGAGAATTATTATTTTCATTTTTTATTTGTATTCTTATCTGTTTTCCACTTGTTTGATAAGGAACCCAGGTACTAGTTGTTTTTGTTCCTTCTCCACTAAAATTTAATTCTTTTTCATCTTCAAAATTATAAAAATTCATCCCCATTCCTTGTGGCAAAGCTGAACGAATACTTTTAATAGACATAACCATATTTAGACTCCTTTTGCAAAATCTTATCTAATAACTTTAACAGCTGCGCGTATCTCGGCTGTACCCCATTAGGAACATATCTTAACCCAGAGACTGGAACCGCTAAGTTCATTAATAATGTGAAGCGCGTGACACACGGCTTTAGGTGTCCTTGCGGACGGCAGTGCGGAGATTTTTCCGACGGTCTTCTAAATTTTTTCACTTCGACAAAGACTTAAGAGCCCGTCGAAAAAATCCCGCTAGAGGTTTAGAGTATCCGCTCAATAAAACGGGGTAGACTACCGTGTTGAAAACGATTTTGCGATGTTTGAGGCTAGTCAGTGAGCGATTTCCCCCGATTTATTGAGCGGATACGGTTTAGACGGGGAAAGGGTAATTCCCCACTTACTCCAAAACCTTTTTTAGGCGGGAATAACTTCCATATCCTGAGCTAAAGCTTGCAAGACTGGTGATGTAGTGACACAGCGAAACTGGCACAGCTAAGTGGCACAAGAAAATTCCATATCTTAACCCTGGGCTTAGAACTGTTATAGCTGAGTAGGACTTTATACTTATTGGGATGGATTCTCTAAAGTTGGTCCCCATCTGATTTGACTGGGGAAAGCTAGCCCTTCGCTCCATTCGCCGCATTTTGTTTGATACAAAATTCGGTAGCGCGTCCCCTCGGAACACCAGCCGATTACTTTGGCCGTCACCCACTTACCCCAGCGGCTAACCCAGCCTGTCAAGTTTGTGATCGGAGTTTCTGCGATTGGAGTTTGGATCGGAGGTTCTACTTTTATGTTTGGTAGAGTGACACCTACCCCTAAATTTGTATCAAAAACAGCAGGTGTCACCGCCTCAAGTGCTTGCCCCGCGAGGAGTTCAGCTTCTTTTACTTCTGCTATTCTTTTCGCTTGTTTTTTGGCTGTAAGAGCGGTCAATTCATCCCAATTTTTAGGGGTGCTTAGCTCATCAATAAACGAGTATTCTCGGTGCACCACACCGCTCCGTTTCCTTCTGTGACAAATAAGTTTGCAGCCAATTAAGCTCAGCAATTGATTCAACCACTGCATCGGTTTCATCTTGCCTGGATGTCCGAGAAGGTTGGCGATCGCTTTCTTTTTGCAGCGCTCGTAAATCTCGGTAACTTCAAAGTCATCGCCGCTCCAAACTTTGCTGGAATCCAAAAATTTCTCCAGACCCAGGGCTTGAAGTGCTCTGATTTTTAGGTAGCGATTGGAGAAATCACCCAAAAATTCACGCTTGCCAGCCAACAATCTAGAACGCTGCAAATATTCGGCGTCCTCTGGGTTCTCAAATTGCCAAGCGGCATCGAGCTGGGATAAAAGCGATCGCTCATCAAACCTCACCCGGCGCACAAACTCCCAGGTCCACAACTCAGAGTCTTCGATTCCTGGGAGCCGAGCTTTAAGCAAAGCTTTGATGCTCTTGCATTGTTCTGACCATGCAGCATTGTAGTTCCGCTTAATTTTCAAGGCCTCGGCTAGGTCAATGTCGGGTGCGTTGAAAATCTCTTGAGCTTCTTCGTCCTTGCACTCTTCTTTTGCCAGGGCGTGTCCCTCGTCGCTGCACTCGGTCGCTGATACTTGCTGCACAGAGTAGCCACCAAGCTCGAAAGCTTTAAACAAATATTTCCGTAGGTTCACGCGCTCCAGTTCTGCTTTCGCTTGGAGCTTTGCCCACATAATTGTGTGTGGCGTAACAATTTGAGCCGCTAAATCTTCCCGCACTTTCTGCAACTGGGATTCATCCTCTAGAAGCAACCGAGCTTCTGTATCCCCAAACTCTGAGAGAGCTTTGATTATTTCAGCTTCAAAAATTCCCCCGGTGTTCTTTTTGCCCAGCCCCCGCTCTGGACACAAAACAATAATTCTTTCGGGATGACGGACGCGCCGAGACATTTGCATACACTCGTCAACGCCCAGAACTCCCACAAACCAGCAAAACACATCAGAAAAATAATTCTGGGTGCTAATGTCAATATTCTGGATGCTAATGTCAATGCCCGATTCAGCCGTCGGAGTGTAAACTATCCAAGCTAGTCCGTATTTCTTGATATAAGCGTCGGGGTCTTTGAGAAATTCTTTGACTTCTGCCTTTGTTGCAGTTTTGGA
>NZ_JANMZH010000800.1:0-6544 GCF_031383065.1 Microcoleus sp. OTE_8_concoct_300
TGGGTAGATACTTATTGAGTAGGTGATTAAACTCTGCCTCACTCAACACTATTTCTTGAGGTAATAGTTTGAGAGCGTTTTGCCATTTGGTGGGGATTTTGAAGTCCCCAATTAGTGAGAAGAAGAGTGGATTCAGAAAAAAACTTAGTTCTCGTCCTGGCTGTAATCCTTTCAGTACCGTCAGTCTATCTTTATTCGTTGTTGTGAAGTAGACTGTATATAAAGGGTTGCAGATAATATTGGTGGTATGGTTTACTCCTTTAACACGCGCGCCTGTTTGGTCGAAGTGTTGCCAAGGGCTACTCGCTAGTCCTGAATTATAAACTTCTTTTTTCTCTCTTTCAAAACCTGAGTGGTTTTTGATTAATAGGTTGGATAAATAACCGGCTGACATGGAAATGCCTAAATCGGCTAAAAAATCTAGTAGTTTACCGTATCGTCATATTGCCCCCATAGTACAAACTGATGATTAAGCCTTTGATTCCTGGCCCAAATTCTCCTTCGTAGCCTAGTGGTAATTCTGCTACATAAGTTTTTCGGAGTGAGGGTGAGTAATATTTTTGTTTGCGGAACAATATGTGGTCGGTTGCCAAGCTGATATCTTGGATGATTACTTGTTCGTATCCTTTAAATTCTGCATCGGCTGGCAGTTGGTCTGTGGGATATTCTAGTATTTCTTCTCGATCTATTTTAATCGTGGCGTTCTTACTGCCTTTTTTGTGATTTTTTGGCGTTTTTCGTTCTTTTTCTGATGAGTGCTGACTTTTGAATCCTTTGGACTTGGCTTTGATGTCTGGTTTTCCTTGTTCTCCCTTCAACCGGTTATTTTCATCTTTTAACTGTTGATTGTCTGACTCCAAGTCTTTGACTTTTAATTGTAATTTTTCTATAAGGTTCAGTAATATCTCTACTGTCTGACGCATTGATTCGTCTGCAATACCTGGGGGGTCGATGGTTTGCAGTAAATCTGAGAATGACTTATCTTGTGAAATAATCTTTTGCGTCATGTGTCCTATTTTATAACACTTTATATACTTTGCCTACTTTTTTTCTTTGCTACCCCTACTTATTGAGCGGATACGATATGGGGGCGATCGCACTCTGCTATCCTTAACCGATGAAGAACTCGACGGCGCTTTAGGATTCGTGCGTTATACCGATGGAATTCGCTTTCCCACCGTAGCCGGACTACTGATTTTAGGACGAGAAAGCGCCCTCCGCGAACACTTACCCACCCACGAAGTCGCCTTTCAAGTCCTCGAAGGCACCCAAGTGCGAGTCAATGACTTTTACCGCACCCCCTTGCTAAAACTGTTTGAGCGAGTTATGGAACAGTTTGAGGTGCGCGTTGAAGAAGATGAAGTGCAAATCGGTTTATTTCGCGTCCCCGTTCCCAACTACGATCGCCGCGCCTTTCGCGAAGCCTCAGTCAATGCCCTCATCCATCGATATTACACTAAATTGGGAGCCGTTCACATCCGCTGGGAAGATTACGGAATTACCATCAGCAACCCAGGAGGTTTTGTCGAAGGTGTCACCTTAGATAACCTGCTAGTCGTAGAACCCCGACCGAGAAATCCCTTCCTAGCCGATGCCATTAAACGCATCGGACTCGCCGAACGAACTGGGCGCGGTGTAGATTTAATCTATCAGGGGTTATTGCGCTACGGAAGATCCGCCCCTGATTATCGAAGCACAAACTCTCATTCAGTTGCCGTCAGACTGCCAGGGGGGGAAGCCGATTTAGGACTGTTGCGCGTAGTGATTGAAGAGGAAAATCGCAGTCATTGCCCACTCCCCGTTGACTCTTTAATCGCGATCAGACAATTGCGACAAGAAAGACGGTTAGACACGGCTACTCTCGCCCGTGCCATTCAGCGAGATGAAGCGATCGCCCGCAGCGTGTTAGAACGATTAGTTGAAGCTGGTTTGGTAGAAGCGCGTGGCGTCAAAAAAGGACGCACCTACACCCTTAGCCCCTTAGTTTACCGAGAACTGGGACAATCCGCTGATTACGTTCGGCAAGCTGGCTTTGAACCCATTCAGCAAGAGCAAATGGTGCTTCAATATGTAAGGACTCACGGCAGAATTACCAGAAAAGAAGCTGTGGAACTTTGTCGTATCAGCGAAGACCAAGCTAGTCGCCTGCTGCGGAAGTTGACTGATGCCAACCAGTTGAAATTAGAGGGTCAAGGCCGCGCGTCATATTATCTTGTTTTCTCGCTATAAAACACGCACCGCGCCTTTTAAACACGCACCGCGCCTTTTAAAACACGCGCCGCGCCTTACTATGACATGAGTTTATTGACATACCTCCTCGTCTATCAAGTCCGAGGATTCCTTGACGCTTCATCGCAACGCGCTCCGCAAGCGGTAGTCTTACCATCACTCCACGTCCGTTTAGAGTCTCCCAATGCCCTAGGTTGCCTACGTATATTCTAGCAGAAAGCCGTCAAGCGAAGGCGATGTGCTGAGCGTAGCCGAAGTGACGGGGCTTGAATCCCAGTTTCTTGGTCAAAAAAATCCTCTTCAAAAACAAGCGATCGCCGTTCCCACGCGCGACACAAGCCAGAACTGCTCAAATTGCGGGCATAACGTGGCAAAAACATTGAGTACCAGAACTCATAAATGTCCTCACTGTGGATACGTAGCAGACAGGGATGAAAACGCGGCGATTAACATTTTGCGTAAAGCAACTACCGTCGGGCAGACCGGAAGTAACGCTTGACTGAGTTGGAACCTCTCGGTGGCTACCCCTCTACGCTACTTGGGGTAACTCTGGTATGGTAAGGACTGCACTCATTTGCTAATTTTAGTAATTTAGCTTTTAGTCATTTTATAAAATTAACTTTATTTTGAAAATTTATAGATTTAAATAATAAAAGTAGCTTTTTATTGAATTAGCTATTGACTATTTTAACTTTTTAGATTTAGATAATGATATATATATAGAAAACCCCATGTCCCTAAAGCCATGATCGCAGTCGCCATCGCCTCCCTGTCCGGGGGGCAGGGCAAGACAACCACATCTCTATTCCTCAGCCGCCTCCTAGCGAGCCGGGGCTATCCCACACTGGCTATCGACGCCGACCCCCAACACAACCTGACCACCTACCTGGGGCTAGAACTGCAACCCAACCAGCCCACCTTGCTGGAAGTTCTCAAAAAATCCGTGCCCATCGAAGACGGCATCTATCCAGTCGAAGGTAGCGACAACTTGTTTCTAATTCCCTCCGACGACGGCCTTGACGCGGCCGCCGACTACCTATCCAGCAGCGGTGTCGGTGCCACCCTATTGCTGCGCCGCCTCGAACCAGTTGCCGAAGCCTTTAAATTTTGTATCATTGACGCACCCCCGCAGCGCTCGCAGATTTGCTTAACCGCAATCGGTGCAGCCGACGCCGTAATCGTACCCGCCGAAGCCTCCGTCAAAGGGTACGGTTCCCTAGTACGGACACTCGACCTGCTCAACTCCATGAGAGATGTCAAAGCAACCAACGCCACCGTACTCGGAGTGCTGCCCTTCCGCGACCGCTGGATTGGCAACACTCAAACCCTAGAAAGTCGCCTAGCCGTAGAGGGGATGAAAGACGAAGTTGAAAAAGAATTAATTCTCCCTTCAATCAGAGAATCCGAACAGTACAAAAAAGCCATTAACAAACGCCAAACCCTCAGCGAATTAGGACATCCCGACTTAGAATATCCCTTTGAAATACTGCTCGCTAAAATCGAGTCTCTTTTACAACAAAAAGTACAATGAGTGACAGCATCCTAGACCAAATTCGCTCCAATCGCAAGCGAACAATTGTTCCAAGCAGAGAAGATACTTTAATCTCCCGAAAACAGGGGAGCGAACAAATTGCCCAACAGTCAACTACGGAGAACGAAGCTTCAAACGAAACCACTAATTCCAATTCAACCTTAGAAGAGTTAAAAGCAGAACTCGCGAAAATTCCGCCAACTCGTCGCCATTCTGCCGTTGTTTTAGATGCAGAAATAGATGCTAATTTGACAAGATTTTGCAAAGAAAAAGGAGTGACCGTAGAACTATTTTTAGAAGCTGCATGGCTGCAAGCAGAAGCTTCATCCGAGCTGATGGAAAAAATCTTGGTAGAAGCTAAGTGTCGCTACGATTCAAGAAAAATTGCTGGAAAACTGAGGCGGCTGATTACAATGCTATCCGGGCGCGGATAGGGAGGTGCTAGTGCCATTAAACAGTTGACAGTTAACAGTTGACAGTTGACAGTTGACAGTGAGATTTTTAGGATGGGGATTTAAACAGTTGACAGTTAACAGTTAACCCTTCGACACTAAGGCGAAGCTCAGTGCGACGCAACGCTTGCGCGGGCGACGCAGTTAACAGTTAACAGTTAACAGTGTGGACAATTGTCAATTGTCCACTGTTGAAATAACGAGTAGAAAGGCACGCAATCAAAAAGGCCATGAGTGGTTTAATTACTGCGATGAAATAACGGACGTTTCTCGCAAGTTATTTAACACGGCGCAGTATTCTCAAAGACAAAGTATCAATCTTATGTAGCTCCAAAAAACGCTAAAACTCCAAATGTTGCACGGCCCGCCGCTTAGTTTCCTCCCCACGCCTGTCATACTTTGCCGTAGTTACCGGAGAAGCATGACCCGCCAACTTTTGTACGGTAACAATATCCACCCCAGCATCAAGGAGGTCTGAGCAAAACGTGCGCCGGAAGTCGTGGGGACTAAAAGACTCCACCCCAGCGAGTTTAGCCCGTCGCTGCACAATCTTCAACACACCATCCTCCGTCATCCGCCGGCGCTGAATTTCTCCCCCCTTCCGAATCGGGTACAACAGAGGCCCAGTCGCCTCTCCCCTCAACTCGAGCCACTGGGACACTAAAACGCAAGCAGACTCCGGGAGGTAAACCGTCCTGTCTTTCTTGCCCTTACCTTCTCGGATGAATAGCGCTCCCGTGGATAAGTTGAAATCTCGCTTCAAGAGATTGACCGCCTCACCGCGACGGATGCCACCCCCACGCAAGATAGCAATCAGCGCCATGTCCCTAATATCAATAGGGGTCTTACCAGAGCAGCTTTCCATCAATGCAGCAATCTCAGAGAGCGTTAGCGCCCGCCCCCTAACTTTTCCCGATTGCTTGATACTCCTGACATCCACCGCTTTACTGTAATCTTGAGGGTCGATTAAATCCAGCCGCAGAGCTTCCTTTAACACCCGCCGCAGGGCGCACAGCATTTGGTTCACCGTCGCCGGGGCGTACTTTTTCTCCATAGCCGAGCGTAGAGCCGCAGTATGTTTGTAGCGCAGTGCCGCCCAATTCAAAGTCATTGCGTCACACTCAGAGCTCGTCAGCATTCGGGCCATGATATTGAGTCCTTCTCTCATGGTTGCCTTTGACCGTTCGCTCCCCAAACTGTCGAGGTACACTGCTGCTGGGTGCTGAGTCAGGGGTACCGGATAGCGCAAATTCAAGGTTTCCGGCTGTTGCTCTCCGAGTAAGTCGAGCATTTACTCTTTCAAAGTGATTATAAATACTAAATTTTACGCCTTTAACGGCACAAAATATTGATCAATTTGGCTCTTATTTCGTGAGTCCTCGCCGTCTAGGAGCGAACTCGTGTGTTCGCAAGGTAAATAGGAGGCTCAGAACTAAATTTAATGCGTTTTGTAGAGTAGTTTCCTTTTTTCCCTCTAGCTTCTATCCCATTAATTACAGCATAGGCTAGCTCTAATTCATCCTCAAACATTTGTCTTGCTAGCTCATCTTTTTTGAGATGTTACCACTCCAATTTTATGCGGTTCATTTCTGAACAATATTTGGGTAAAAATAAGATATATAGACCCTGGCTTTCCCATTTCGACCATAATTGTTGAACTTCCTGACATTTATGTATCGGGCCATTATCCTGTACTATTACTCTGATTCGTTTACTCTCAGAGGCTTCTAGGGCTTCTGATTCCATCATTCTGATATAAGCTTTTCGATCGACACCCCCGATTACCAAACCATAAACAAAGCTGATTTCATGTTGCAGAAGCCCTACAATACTTAATCTACGACCACGCCTCTTCGTTTGTTCGAGCCTTTTTTGTTGACCTCGTTTGTAATAAGTGTAACCAGGTTCGCTCCACGCACAAAATCCTGATTCATCTAAATATTTTAAGTCGATTTCTCCCGCAGCAGCAGCCAGTTCCAGCATATCTAAGTCGGCTTGTTTAACTTGGCGTGCTACGATTTCTTGTTTTCCTTTGTGGCTCTTCCTCGCTCGTTTCCAAATAAACCCTTTTTTTTTAGTATTCGTCTTAATCGATCCGGACTTAGTTTAATAGAACGCTCTTTTTCTAATTTCTGAGCTAATTGAACGCTGTTGTAAGTACGTGGTTCATTTTTGAGGCATTCTGTTAAAAACTCTATGTCTTCTTCTTTCCACTTCGGTTTTCCTCCTCGACCTGGTAATTCCCAAAGCCCTTCCATGCCTAGTTTTTGCCATTTATGTAAAACCTCTCTCACTGTTTGTGGGGTCCAATTAAAGTGAGCAGCTATTTTTT
>NZ_JANMZH010000718.1:0-13954 GCF_031383065.1 Microcoleus sp. OTE_8_concoct_300
TAACTGTGTTTCGGGAGCACCTCAGTTTTGTAAAAAGCGTTTTTTAGGAATGAGAATTAAATAACTTCCACAAGTTTGTGGGATGGGCGTCCCGCCCGTCCTTTTTGGTCGGGCGGGACGCCCATCCCACAATAATAATTAAAATTGTAAGTTATTTAATTCGCGATCCTTAGGAGTGTCAAAGCAAAACTGAAATGCTCCCTCTATTTCTGGGTCGAGAACTTCATCGATGGAAATTGGCTGCTGTTTGCCTTTGACAATTACTCTGTCTACAAAACGGATTTAATAGCGAGATGTCACTCATCTGAGCTATCCCAGATAAGTTTCACTATACAAAGCGACTGTTAAAGCACTCCCCCCATAGCTACAACTGGGGAATAGCAAGTTCAAACAATTTGTCAACCACTAATCCCTAATCAAACCATGCAAACCACAAACGAAATTCGCAGGTTCATTACCTTCGGGCCGTTATTTTCCCCTACTCAAACGCAACGATGCGGTCTCCCAAAATGAGGATGTCCGCGACCTCCAGGGACTGTTAAATGCCAACGGAGCTTCCCTAAATACTTATCGAGCCTTCGGCGCGAAAACCCAACAAGCAGTCATCAACTTTCAAAAGCAACCACAAATCGTTGCTGATGGCATTGTCTGCCCGAAAACTTGGAATAAATTCGGCTTTTGTACAATTATATTTTAAAGTTTGTGCAACCATATTTTAAACAAAGTAGGCCGCTCGAGTGCGCGCCCTATTTCTCCGTCGAAGTTTCCACCCCAGACCACCCATCCGGCGCTCCGTACATTCGATACTTGCGAGAGCGTTTGAAATACAGCATTGCTACCCGATCGTCAGGATTGATTTGTAAAATATTCTGAAATACTTTTTGGGCTGCAACAAATTTTTGCAGGTAGTAAAAATTGAGAGCTTCTTGAAAAACCTCCGCAGTTTGCTGCTTGAGTACAATGCTCTGCTCTGTTTCTGTATCGTAAATCTCAAACACCGACACAGCATTTCTCTTTCCTTTCACCCTTACTCGATCGACAAATCTGTAATTATATTTTTTTGGATCGTCGAGGCGCTCAATAATTGCACCGCTAACTATAATTCCCGCCCCGTAAACCTTAGTCAATCCTTCCAAACGAGACGCAAGATTCACCGCATCAGCAATCACCGTACTTTCCATCCGTTCTCGCTCGCCAATGGTACCCAACATCAAATTGCCCGCGTGCAAACCAATGCCGATCGCGATCGGAAACAAACCATTTTTTTGTCGCTGCTGGTTGTAGATATTCACTTCTTTTTGCATATCAATTGCTGCTCGCACGCCATCAGATGAAGATCTAGGAAACAGTGCCATGACTGCATCCCCAATGTATTTATCAATAAACCCGTTATTTCTTCTGATTGCAGGGCTAATTTTTCCCAAGTAGGTATTAATAAATGCAAAATTTTCAGGCGGTGTCATATTTTCGGAAAGCGCCGTAAACGAGCGAATATCAGCAAACAGCACTGTCATATCTCTTTCCTGATTTTCGCCTAATTTAACTTCAATAATACTCGGCTTTTCCAGCAAGCTGATAAAATCGTGCGGCACAAACCTGGCGTAGGCTGCACTCAGTTTGGCAAGGCGAATTTGCGTGTTAATTCTAGCCAACAATTCCTTTTTGATAAAAGGTTTAGTTACATAATCATTTGCTTCTAAGTTAAAAGCTTCTACCAAGTCGGTAGTTTGATTTTTTGCCGTCAGCATCAGAATCGGTATTTCTAAAGGCGAGTATTTTTTGCGGACTTCTCGACAGACTTCATAACCAGTCATCTGCGGCATCATTACGTCGAGTAAAATTAAGTCTGGCTTAAATCCTGATTGAATTAGATTTAAAGCTTCTAAGCCGTTGCTCGCTTGAGTGATATCGTATTTTTCTCGAGAAAGACTGTTGATGATGACATGAATATTAATCGGCTCATCATCAACTACCAAAATTTTTAATCTTTCACTTTCTCGAAACTCGCTCTTGGCTAATACCTGAGAATTTATTATAGATGATTCGGGGGCGAATTCAGGAGTGATTAAAATGCGCTCTCCCTCGGTTAAACGCGCCTGTCTGCTGCTAACTTCCGGCTGAATCTCAGATACGGGCAAAGTAAAGGTGAATTTGGAACCGACGCCTACAGTTGAAGATACCCAAATTTTACCTCCGTGCAATTCCACTAATTGCTGGGCAACAGTTAACCCTAAACCCGTGCCGCCATATTCTCTAGCAGTGGAACCGTCAGCTTGTTCAAAGGATTCAAAAATTAGCTCTAATTTATCTTCGCCGATGCCAATACCGGTGTCAGATACAGTAACGGCTAATTGGGAATTAGGCGGTGATTGTGCGTTGCCCGTTACCAATTCTGCTGAAATTTCCACTGTGCCGCTTTCGGTAAATTTAATCGCATTGCCGATTAAGTTGTAAAGTATTTGCTGCAAGCGATTCTCGTCGGCTGCTATTGTCGGCAATTCAGGAGCGACTGAGTTAATCAACTGCAACTTTTTTTTACCTACTAATGGCTGAGACAAAGTGAGAACTACAGAGACTATTTCTCGCATACCGACGGGCTTAATTTGCAGTACAATCGTTTTGTGTTTTAGCTGAGAAAAGTCCAGAATATCGTTAATTAAAGAAGACAATCTTTTTCCAGACGATGAAATCAAAGCTAAGTTAAAAATTGTGGGTTCTGGCAGTTGTCCAGTAGCACCGTCTATTAAAGATTCTGCAATCCCAATAATCCCGTTGAGGGGAGTCCGGAGTTCGTGGGAAGTATTGGCTAAGAATTCGTCTTTTAGTTTGTCCAGTCGCTGCAATTCGGTATTTTTAGTTTCTAAGGCAGTAAAAGATGCTTGCAGTTGTGCTGCCATGCTGTTAAAAGCAGCGGCAAGTACGCCCAACTCGTCGGAGCGAGCGAGCTTTACATTTTTGTCAAATTGTCCTTCGGACAAAGCGATTGCTGCATCTTTTAATTTTAAAATAGGTTTGATAATCCACCGAGCAGTGAAAATTCCTAGCACAGTTGCCATGGCCAAAGCTGCCAGGGATAGCAACATTGTAGTTCGGTTGTTGGCATGGATTTGTTCCATAAAGTCGGCTTCGGGAACGACGACAACAATCAGCCAATCTAAACCTTTACCGTCTTGGAATGGCAGGACTTTTAAAAATTTATTCTGGCCGTTTATCTCAACATCTATTTGCTGCGCTTTTGTAATTTTCTGCAAGTTTTGAAAGTTACTTTCTAAATATTTAGCTGTAGTTTGCGTTACTGCATCGCTGCTTTCTGTAACTTTAAAAAGTTCTTTTTTACCGTTTTGGGTGCGGAAAGGTTTTTCGGGTGTGGAAGTTGCCAGCAGCGTGCCGTCTCTTTCGATAATAAAAGTTTGACCAGATTTGCCTATTTTGAGGCTGTTTAAAAATTGACCGATACTGTCGAGACGCAAAGCAGCAATTAATACTCCTTCTAGCTGTTTCTGGCTGTTGTAAACTGGTTGCACCGCGCTGAGGATCAAGGTGGGTTCTAGGAAGGATACATAAACTGAACTCCAAGTTGGTTTGGCTTCTAGAGCCGCATAGGCATAGGAAGGGTGCTGTCGGATGTCGAAGTTTTTGACCAAGGCTGCTACTGTCGTGCGATCGCCCCTATTATTAGTATTGTAAGAATAAAAATCAAAACCTGTAGATGGGCCCGATGCGTTAATCAATAAAGTGCCGTTCGACATCTTTTCGCCGGTGCGATATTCTCCATCTGGATTAGCGATCGACGTAAAATTGATATAAGGATATAATTGCACTTGCCGCCACAGAAACTTTTCCCAAGCTGACAAGTCTTTCATGTTCACAAAACCCAGTTTCACTGCATCCAACTTGCTTTGATTGATTTGGTGCGGAGTTTGCAGATAAGTTCTCAGATTTTGCTCGATGCGATTGCTCACCTCCCCCATCAACTGACCGGCAAGGTCATTAACTGCTCTTTGAGAGTTCCTAAATGATAAATATCCCACAATACCCACCGCTGCAAATACTTGCAAGACAAACGGAACTATGAGTACAGTTTGGAGGGTCGCTTTTCCTGAAAGTTTGGCCACCAAGCGCTTGAGAGAAAGAGTGGACATAACATTAATTTAGCTTGAAAGACACAGTTAATACTCGGAGCGAAGATTTACCGCTGGTAAGCATTCTAAACGATTTCGTACTTAAACAAAACTTACGCAAGAAAAGCCTGATTCTTGGTTTCTTTGTCAATCGCTGTCTAATCTGAGATTTCTCAGATAAACTGAGTTTATTTCTCGCATACCTTTCCGCAGTATATTCGAGTTTGAAGTCAAAAGCAGCGCACTCGACGGCGTATCTTTCAGGAAAACTCTCAATTTTGGAGCGGAATACTTCAGCCTGAATGTATTATGGCTGAGGCTAGGTACAAAAAACCGGATAAACACATAAAAATTTATGCCGTCAGCTTAATGCTACTATTACTACTTTTCATCTAAATCTTCTATTCCCGACCATCCTTCTGGCACTCCATACATTCGATTCTTCAGAGAGCGCTTGCCGTAAATTTCTGCTAACTTATCTTGAGGATTTCTTTCGCAAATCTTATTGAATATTCTTTGCGCTTTGGTAAAATTTTGCTCAAAATAAAGCTCTAGACCTCGTTGAAATTCAGTAGCAGTTTCCTGTTTTAGTTCAATGCTTTGTTCTGTGTCTGCATCATAAATTTCAAACACTGACAAGGCAGATTTTTTGCCTTTTACTGTGACTCGATCTACAAATCGGCACATATATTTTTCTCGCTCGCCCAAACGCTCTAAAATTGATTCACTAACTAGAATTCCTGCCCCGTAAACCTTAGTCAATCCTTCCAAACGAGACGCGAGATTCACCGCATCCGCAATCACTGTACTTTCCATCCGTTCTTGCTCCCCAATCGTACCCAACATTAAAGTACCCACGTGCAAACCGATGCCGATCGTAATCGGTGGGTAATTGCTTAGTTGTCGCTGCTGGTTGTAAATAATAACTTGCTTTTGCATTTCCACCGCCGCGCAAACAGCATCATCTGCCGACTCAGGAAATAGTGCCATAATCGCATCGCCAATATATTTATCGATGAAACCTTGGTGAGCGCGAATTGCCGGACTCACTCGGCTGAGGTAGCTGTTGATAAAATTAAAGTTTTCTTGGGGAGTCATCGCTTCTGAGATAGTCGTAAAGGAGCGAATGTCAGAAAATAAAACTGTCATTTCTTTCTGAATTTGATCGCCTAGTCGGACATCAACAATACTTTCGTGTCCCAAAAATCGCAGAAAGTCGTGGGGGACAAATCTACCGTAAGCTGCATTAATTTTTGCAAGACTGATGTGAGTTTTGATTCTGGCTAGCAATTCATTTTTGACAAACGGTTTAGTTAAAAAATCATTGGCTCCTGCATTGAAACCTTGCACTAAGTCAGATACTTGATTTTTGGCGGTTAGCATCACAATTGGCACTTCTATAGCCGTGAATTTCTCCCTGATTTTCTCGCAAACTTCGTAACCAGTCATCTGCGGCATCATCAGATCCAGCAAGATTAGATCTGGCTTGTAGCCTGTCTCTAGAAGGGCTAAAGCTTCTCTACCGCTGCTAGCTTGGGCGAGGGCATAGTTTTCGAGAAGTAAATTGTTACCCAATACCTGAATATTCACAGGTTCGTCATCTACAATCAATATTTTCACCCGACTATTTTCTTTGCCTTGTTGATCGTCGAGCAAACTGTTATTATTAAAATTTTGTGCAAACGTTGCATTAGTTATTAACTGGCGATCGTTGGTTCTTGAAACTAAAGACTGCCGCACCGTTGCTGACAACTGCTTGCCCTCGACATACTGATTCTGAGAGATTGGCAAACTAAAGGTAAACTGCGAACCAATACCTTCTTTTGAAGATACCTGAATTTCGCCGCCGTGCAGCTCGACTAACTTCTTGGTAACTGCCAAACCTAAACCTGTTCCTCCGTATTCTATAGCAGTGGAACCGTCTGCTTGTTCAAAAGATTTAAAAATTAGTTCTAATTTATCTTCCGCCATGCCAATACCAGTATCGGATACCGTAATTTGCAGTTTGGACCTGAGAATTAAAGATTGAAGCTGGCTTGTTACTGAACTTTCTTTGTCAGCCAACTCCGGCGATTCCAAGCTGATCGCATTCGCCGAAATTTCAACTGTGCCGCTTTCGGTAAATTTAATCGCATTTCCGATTAAGTTATAAAGAACTTGTTGCACCCGATTTTCATCGGCATCTACGAGGGGAATGTCGGGAGTGACTGAATTAATCAACTGCAAATTTTTTGTACCAATTAGAGGTTGACAAAGAGTCACTACGATATCGACAATTTCTCGGATGCCAACAGGCTTGATTTGTAGTTCAATATTTTTGTGTCTCAGCTGCGAGAAATCGAGAATGTCGTTGATAAGATTGGACAGTCTTCTGCCGCTAAGTGCAATAATTTCCAGATTGGAAATGGTCGGTTCTGGCAATTGTCCTGTAGCACCGTCGATTAAAGATTCAGTTAAACCAATCATGCCGTTAAGCGGGGTGCGGAGTTCGTGAGAAGTGTTGGCTAAAAATTCGTCTTTTAGTTTGTCCTGTCGCTGCAATTGGGCATTTTGCTCCTCTAGTTTTTTGAAAGAGTCTTCCAATTGACGGGCCATGCTGTTGAAAGCATTAGCTAATTCTCCGAGTTCGTTAGAGGCCGCAATATTTACCCGAGTTTCAAACATTCCCCTAGTCATTTTAGTAGCTGCAGCTGTTAGGGATTTTAAAGGATTTGTAATCGATCGAGCAAAAGCTACTCCGAAGCCCACGGCGACGAGGCCGCTGGCGAGGGTAACTGCACCCATGACGTATATGAGCTTACGCACCGGAGCGTAAGCTTCCGCCGTAGGTAGCTCTACAACCACCATCCACTGAACCCTCGGCACGATCGCACCCGTCCCCATTACTTCTTCCCCGCGCAAGCCTCGATAAACAATCGGAGATTGAATCCCCGAAGCTAAAGCTAATTTGGATAACTCTCGCACAAAGGATCGCCCTCTCAAATCTTGCAGTAAATGCGGATTAATCTTGCTTCCGGTTTCCGAAATCACCACCGAGCGATTGTCGAGAACGTAGCTGTATCCAGTTTTTCCAACTTGCGATCGGGCGGCAATTTGACTTAAAAATTTGAGGCTAACTCTGGCAAATAATACTCCGGTAATTTGATTTTTATTGTCCCGAACAGGCACTGCTAAATTAACAACATTAACCGCTGTTTTCCGGTCTACATCTACTGGACTCACATAATTTTTACTTTGGCCAAAAGTCTCCCTAAATAAAGGTGCTTCTGCCGAAATACCTAGTAAATTCAAGCTTGAGATAGAGAAGGATTCGTAAGGCGACATCGCCTGTACGACTTGACCTTTACTGTTAAAAAATCCGACCACCTCGTAGGCGCTGTTGCTGTTGACCAATCCTTCGAGAATGCTGCGCTGAGTTTCAGCCTTAAATTCTGTTAAACCGCGCAATTCTGACAAATAATTGAGTTGGCGCTGCAAGTTATCCAGCTCAGCGCTGATTTGGACAGCAGCAGCTTGCGATCGCTCGTACTGAAGCTGTTTTGTCTGTTCTATTTGTCTCCGAAAGCTGAGGTAAGCTAACGTACTTCCCGCCATCAACACGCTTGCCACAACAATCGAGACAAAACCGTAACGCAGTTGATTGGCAATTGATGACATTTGATTCTGCCAGTTAACAGTTTTAACTCATTCTATAGGATACACCAAATTGCACATTTTTCATCCTTGCGGAATCACAACCGTTGATTTATCGTTACCTTTGCCTAAGTTCTGGTTTTATAAATCTAATTTTTGTTTCCAGATAACATCTTCAATCCAAACGCGCTCGGGAAGCAGCCCCAACCGGAAAAAAAATTCAGCAATCCGCTGCTGTTCTTCCACTGCCCTGCCTTGAATTGGCAGCAAATCGTAGCGGCGGCTTTTCGTTACATCATAGCTGTGGTTATTTTCATTCCCGTTCGAGCGCTGATAAATTCCGCTACTCGCTCGGGATTCTTAGTGATCCAAGTAGCCATCTGTCGCGTTTCTCCCATCACTATTTTAACAATATCGGGAAAGTCGCTAGCAAAAGAGCGACTTGCCAAATAGAAGTTTCTATCATTCATCAGCCGATCGCTGTTAGCCAAGAAATGAACAGGCATAGTTTCCTGTAACTGAGCTAGAAACGGCTGCCAAATCGCCCAAGCATCAACCTCGCCTCTCACAAATGCTTCCTGAGCTTTTGGTGGAGGCAACTCGACGAATTGGGCATCTTTTAACTGCAAGCCGCCTTGAGTTAAGGCGCGAATTAACAAATAGTGAGCTGCGGTTTTCTGAGTAGCGGCTATTTTCTTGCTTTTGAGATCCGCTAGAGTCCGAATTGGAGAATCTTGAGGAACTATCATGCCGATGCTTCCAGGTAAAGCTGAATCATTAGCAATATAAACAAAAGGTACGCCCTCTTCTGATTGGGCAAAAATTGGCGACGCCACTCCTGCATAACCCAGGTCGATTTTTCCTTTTCCTATTGCTTCTAAAATTGGCGGGTCTGTGGTAAATTCCGTCCATTCTACAGACCACCCCATTTTTGCTAAACGCTTTTCCAAAAAGTTTTTAGCTTTGAGATAAAACAGCGCTCCGAAACCCTGATGGCCGATTCTTACCACTCTTGTTAAGTTTGAGGGTGCATTTTGGGTTTTTGCTGTCGAGTTATTTATTAGTTGTGATTTGCAACTTGCCACAGCTAAACTCAAGCAAAAAACGAGCGTCAATAGCAGCGTATATCCCCAAGCAACACGCCGTTTAATAGTATTTTGACTGAAAAACGATAATTGGCGCCTAGTCTTGATGTGGCTCATAAAATTTCGGACAAGTAGGTTTTGCAGTCAGAAAATCTTCCAGATGTTTTTTACACGACTTATATTATGTCCGCTTACTTCCTGCTGTTAAAAAAGGTCAAATTAAAAATAAAATTTTAGCGGGCTGTCCCTGCAATTAGCCGCAAAATTAAGCTATATTATAGCAGATTTCAGGAAAGTGAGATTTGCTATGGCTGACTCTATTGCTCGCCGCTTGGAACAATACACGGTAAAACGATCGCACGAAGTTTTAATCGTCAAGGCCCAAATAGACGGCGAACTCGATGAAATTGCTATTTTTAAAGGCTTTTCTAGCTCCCTGACGCGATCGACCGCGAGCGATCCAGAGGTTCCTGTTTTGCCGGAGGAAGCAAAAATTGTCAGTGTCGATCGGCTCCAGAGCCCCTACAACCCAAATAACCCCCGCTATCTTCAGCAGGGGTTATCTTGGGAAACAATGCAATCTCTATTGTCCGAGGCGGGAGTTTAGCAAAACAGTAGGGACAGGGCATTTCGCTTCTTCGTGTCAACAATCGTCTAAAACCCTTGATAAATATCGCTTTTACCTGAGTCTAGATCCCCCTCCCATCCCCCTTGTTAAGGGGGACAAAAGAGAAGACTCTTCCCCCTCTTAACAAGGGGGTTTAGGGGGGTTCGAGACTTGGATACAAACCAGAGATACAAAAGCCGTGGTCCTACTCTTAGCGCTAGAGCGTGCCGCCGGCAGCTTGGAAACGAGCTCTTGCGCGTTTGATTGCTTGCTTGGCTTGAATTTGCTCTTGCAAAGTGCCGCTAGTAGCCTTTTGCAAACGAGCTTCTGCTTCGGTGTAAGCAGTACGAGCAGCTTCTTTATCAATGGTTTCGCCTTTTTCAGCGCCGTTGACAAGAATAGTAACTTTGTTTTCTTGGATTTCTGCAAAGCCACCCATCAGAGCAATAGACACCCATTCCTTGCCGGGACGGACGCGCATCACTCCGGTATCCAAAGCTGTCAACATTGGAGCGTGACCGCTCAAGATACCCAATTGGCCTGTGGTGCTCGGCAGAATGACTTCTTCAGCATTAGAATCCCAAACAGTTTTGTCTGGGGCAACTACGCGCACAGTTAATGTCATAAATTGTCAGTTGTCAGTTGTCAGTTGTCAGTTGTCAGTTATCAGTTGTCAGTAGTCATTAGTCAGTTGTCAGTTGTCAGTTATCAGTTGTCAGTTGTTACCAATAACCAATAACTAATAACAAATAACTAATAACTACTGACTAATGACTACTGACTACTGACTAATGACTAAAATTACTTAGCGTCAGCCTTCATTTTTTCAGCTTTGGCGATCGCCTCATTGATATCGCCCACCAAATAGAAAGCTTGTTCCGGTAATTCGTCAAGTTCACCAGCCAAAATCATCTGGAAGCCCTTAATGGTGTCTGCCAGCTTGACGTACTTGCCGGGGGAACCAGTGAACACTTCCGCCACAAAGAATGGTTGGGACAAGAACCGTTCAATTTTGCGAGCGCGAGAAACCGTCAAGCGGTCATCTTCCGACAGCTCATCCAAGCCCAAAATCGCAATAATGTCTTGCAATTCCTTATAGCGTTGCAGAGTAGACTGCACCTGACGAGCAACACCATAGTGTTCTTCGCCGACAACGCTAACTTGCAACATTGTAGACGTAGAATCCAGCGGGTCAACAGCCGGATAAATCCCCTTCGCAGCCAAACCGCGAGACAACACAGTTGTAGCGTCCAAGTGAGCAAAAGTCGTAGCCGGCGCGGGGTCAGTCAAGTCATCCGCAGGTACGTAGACAGCTTGAACCGAAGTAATCGAACCTTCGGTAGTCGAAGTAATCCGTTCCTGCAAGTCGCCCATATCCGTACCGAGAGTCGGCTGATATCCCACAGCCGAAGGCATCCGACCCAACAGAGCCGATACCTCTGAGCCCGCTTGCACGAACCGGAAGATATTGTCAATAAACAAAAGCACGTCCTGCTTGCTGACATCGCGGAAGTATTCGGCCATCGCTAGAGCCGACAGGCCTACGCGCATCCGAGCACCGGGCGGCTCGTTCATTTGACCGTAAACAAGAGCAATTTTCGACTTGCTGCGGTCTTCTTCGTTAATAACCCCCGACTCGATCATTTCTTTGTAGAGGTCATTACCTTCGCGGGTGCGCTCGCCCACACCACCGAACACGGATACGCCGCCGTGAGCCTTGGCGATGTTGTTCACGAGTTCCATCATAATCACGGTTTTGCCGACGCCTGCGCCGCCGAACAAACCGATTTTGCCGCCGCGACGGTAGGGGGCCAGCAGGTCGATCACCTTGATCCCAGTTTCAAACACCGAAGGCTTGGTTTCGAGTTCGGTGAAAGCCGGCGGGTTACGGTGGATAGGCATACTTTCGGAAGTATTGACCGGGCCGAGGTTGTCTACGGGTTGACCGATGACGTTAAAAATGCGGCCGAGAGTTGGGATTCCGACGGGAACTTGGATAGATTCTCCGGTGTCTACCGCTTCCATGCCGCGCACCAAGCCGTCAGTGGTACTCATGGAAACTGCACGTACTTGGCTGTCTCCGAGCAGTTGTTGAACTTCGCAGGTAACGGCAATGTCTTGACCTGCTTCGTTTTTGCCGGAAATCGTGAGAGCGTTATAGATTTGGGGCAGTTTGCCGCCTGGGAATTTTACGTCTACAACTGGCCCGATGATTTGGGTGATGTAGCCTACGTTCGTTTTTTCTGCGGTGGATACCATGAATAGTGCCTTTGTTAGGATGCTATTTTTCCCGTTATGGAAAAAGTCTTAACATTTAGAAATGCTATTTCTCAGAGTACCACTGAACAGACTCACTATTTAGATTTGTATAGGGCTGGTTAAGAGTCATTTTTCTCGTTCCTGCCCTCGCTTTTTTTTCCTGCCAGCTGCAGCCAAAGCCCCGATCCCCAGGATAGTGCCGAACACTGTGACTGGTTCGGGGACTGCTTGGGGGACTGGTCCGGGGGCTAACTCACCCAAGGCGGTCAAGTCTTGCAATTCAATGTCGTTTCCTGGGTCATCGTCGAAGGAGATTGGTGTGCGCTGAGTCGGTTGGGTCGTTGTTTCGGGGGCTAACTCAGCCCACACGCTGAAGTCTTGGAAGTCAAGGTCGTTGAATCCGACATCGTCGAAGGAGATTTGTATGCCCTGAGCCAGTTGGGTCATGGTGACGAATGAATATTGCCCTGGGTCATTACCCCCGTTCATGTTTGTAAATGAGCCGTTGGAGTTGTAGTCGAGCATAAAGTTGCCAAACACAGCTTGCTGACAGCCCGTCAGCTCACAGTCATCTCTCCGGAAGTCTGTGTCGGCTGCCCACCATTCGGGGCTATTCATGAAGGTGCTCGACGAGGCGTACTGCCCCCATTGTTGGCCGGTGGGGCTGTCGCTCCACAGCAGCAGGGCATAAATTTGATCCTTCAAAAATGTGAAGGTTTGGGTGATGGAGCCGTTTTCGGAGGTGACAGCCGTGCCGAAGCTTCCCTTCCATTCATTGGCGCTGCCGTTATCTGAGGGTTGGCTCTCGTAAAACAGTCTGGCGACGTTGCTGTAGCCAGTATTTTCTGACTCAGCTTGGGCTACCCACAAGCTCGACTGGTAATTGCCGTGAGATGTTTGGAAGGTAAAGTTTATATTGGTATCTTGATCGAACTGGATGCCGCTGGTGCCAAACATGAAAGCTCGGACCGGCGTGCAGATGCTGAGCAAGATTGTTGTTGCCAAGCTGGCGACTTTAAAAGAAGTTTTTTTGAGTAGCGTTAAGGTAGTCATAACCCTGATTTCTCCAGTATTGTTAGGTAGTAAGGCGGGAAATCCCTTGTTGCCGTGACGCGAATAGACGATCGCCTTTTCTGCCATATTTAGAACGATCGTCGAACCTACAGAATAGACTTCACACCAGTGAATCGACAGAGGGATATCACTATAAGTGTGTTTTTGAGTAAATGAGTGCTTTTTCCAATAATTTTTAGAGACACCAAATTTCCAGAGTTTCCTCTGTAACAGGAAGATTTTTATCCTGCCTATACTTCTAACCTACTACATTTACTTCCTTTCGGTAACGGTTTAAACTTGAGTGCAAGACTTGCAACTATTGGCTTTTTTCAAAA
Source organism: Microcoleus sp. OTE_8_concoct_300 (assembly GCF_031383065.1). Taxonomy (NCBI): domain Bacteria; kingdom Bacillati; phylum Cyanobacteriota; class Cyanophyceae; order Oscillatoriales; family Microcoleaceae; genus Microcoleus; species Microcoleus sp. OTE_8_concoct_300. The sequence continues at coordinate 13,097 of NZ_JANMZH010000718.1, forward strand.
ATAAATAAAAATTTAACTCCTGCTTTCTGAAGTTTGGGTAAATATCATCTAAAACTTATAAAGTTTGTGAAAGAAATTAGGCTGTTGGGCCAGTCGCTCCTCAAAGCGAGCTGCAAGCTGCTCGCGGCCGCTGCTGTCTTCTGCAGCGGCCGCGAGTAGGGATTTGAGCGAGTTTTTTTGCCACTGGCAGCAAGGGGGAAAACAGGCGATCGATCTTTACGTAATTTTGACTAATATTCCGAGTTTTTAAACCCCTAAACCTCGTGTTCCGCATCATATTTTTGCAAAAAGTCCCGGACGCATAAACCCGATTTCTTAAGGTAATTGCCTCATGGAAGCAGTGAAAGTGGAAACGAGAAACCAAGTTTCATCGCCCGCCCCTGAATAAAGTAGGGATACGCCATTACCCTTCTTCGTGTCAACAAACACGTCAAACAAACGTAGTACCGGTCTGCAGTTTGACGATTAGGGTTCGATCCCCCCGGCGCCTGCTTCGCGTCCGGGGAGTTGGGGGTGGGACAGGAATCTTCTCTTTGTCCCCCTTTTTAAGGGGGATGCGAGGCGGATCTAAACTTGACGGAAAGCGACATTTATTATGGGTTTGGGCTTTAAGTTGACACGACGAAAGGCATTACCGTCTCCCTACCCGATATCTGTACTTCACTTAACTGAAAACGGCTAAGTAGGTGGTTACAAATAAACATGACATGGGTCGGACGGGTGAGAGCATTCCTCTACTAGCTTGTATCTCTTGATACTCACGCTTTCGGACCCCTACAAGATAGTATGATTTTTTGCTCTTACCTACTTATAAACACATACATTTTCTTCAGCTTCCCCTCCCATTAATCAGGAATA
>NZ_JANMZH010000729.1:0-4256 GCF_031383065.1 Microcoleus sp. OTE_8_concoct_300
GAACTGTGTACCATAAGCCTCTTGTCCAAACTCTACTTCCATAGGTCGCCAATATTGCTCATAAAGCTTAGTCTGGAGCTGAGGTTCCAGTCCCATGAGGATGTAGTTACGGATTAGATCGGCTTGACTTAGCTCACGACCGGTTGAGTTCATGCTCTCAAAAATGAGTTGTGGATTGTCCTGATCTCGGCTAAGGGCAACATCTACAACTAACAGTTTTGCTAGTCCTTTGCATATAGTCGTTAGCTTATCCTTAGAATCTTTAATCAACGACTCGAAAAGCTTTAAGTTTTCTGTCACGCGGATGGAAGAGTCTTTGGGTTGCTCGGAGTTATTGAGAATGGCTATAAGTGAATCCTTATCAGTTTGCGAAAGAATGAGTTTGAAATGCTGTTCTCCATCTTCTTCAGGGTTAAGTAAATAATAGTTTCGTAATTTGCGCTGTGAAAAACCTTCTACTGGCTCAGTATCCTCAAGGGCATTAGCCAGTGCTGTGATTAATAATGTAACTGTTGTTAAGCGTTGCTGTCCGTCAATTACAAGCAGTGGTGACTGGCTTGATACTTGGTAAAGTCCTTTTTCGATGTAGACAATAGAGCCAAAGAAGTGAGTAGTAATGTCATCGTTGGAGCCAGTACGCAGGATGTCATCCCACAATTGCCGACATTCCTTTTCTGTCCACGAGTAAGTACGCTGGTAGATGGGAATAACGAACTGGGGGGACTTCTTGATAAAGGCGAGTAGCTTGGCTTCAGTGGCTTTCATGTCATAATTCTCCTCGGTAAACAATATCAGCGTTGATTTGATCTGTAAGATAGAGGGTAAAACCAGCAAGAATAATAGACATCACTACCATCTCGCGCATATCAATGTCCCTATTTACACTATTGGGATTGCCTCCATGCCTGAATGCAGGATAGTCAGATGCAAATCCATATATCTTACTCAACGCCTCTTTTAGTGCTGAATGTGGCAAATTGATCTTGTTGCAGATATTACCTAATGTTTGCCCGTCTTTCCCCAGATATTTTGATCCTATCGCTTCTAACAACATGAACTGTCCGCTAAGGCACACCTTGATTCGCCTATCTGAACAATCAATTCGTAAATCGCAAATGGCATCCTCGAAGTCTTTCATTAGGCTATTGAGGTGAGCATCCTTACTGGTTACTATTTTGAGTTCCCGCATGAGATTTGTAAAGATTCCTGAAAGTGTCGGGGAAAGACAACAAGGTTCCCTCAAGTTATAACGCAAACTGTATTTATCTATAAAGGCACTAACTAAATTAAAGTAGTGCTTAGTAAGCACATCGCTTCCAAATTCTTCCAGAACATTATAGGCTTTTTCAAAAAACTCCACAATAAACCGTTCACCACGTAAGTGCCTAAATTTTATTTTTATAAAAGCCTTTCTCGCCAGTGCTGGATCATTGAGGATTTCCGCCAATCTCATCGGATTTTGCGGGATAATAAGTACGGTGTTTAACTCTCGGTAAAGCTCGATAAACAAGTCATCAGGTGCTTTGGTATGTCGGGCGAGTTTGCTCCATATTTCCCGCCAAGATTCAGACCAAACTCCAAGAAATTCTCCACGCATAGCTATAACTCTCCTCGGAATGCTCGATGTTGGAGGGAAGCAAAAAGGATATCGAGTTCTGACAGTGAGGCGCGGTGTGCTGCTTTGAGTTTTTCTATAGCTTCGACCCGGCAGGCAAATTCTTGTTGAAGGTCAAGAGGTGGTATTAGAAGCGAAAACCCGCGCAACTGGGTCATATTGATTGTGGCAATTCCTGTCGTTTGCTTTGCCTGTTTTAAGAAGTATTTCTTTCCGCGCTGGCTACCAATTAACCAATTCAGAAACAATGGATGAATTTGATTCGAGGTAATACGAACACGATAAATATGGTTTTGATGGATACACTCAGGGAGTTCTCCATTCCAAAGAGTACCTCTGCCTAACTTGTCAGGATCGCCACCTTCAGTAAGGAGCAAGTCATTTACTTGAAGTTTATAGCGTGAAATTTCATCTTCTGTTGCTTCTATAGTCTTTATTATGGTTAGATCAAGCCTACGGTCTTGAACATTAACTACTGCTAGATAAGAAATCTCACGTACTGCTTTCCCGTTGAGTTTTCGTCCCTTGGTAATTCCCGATACAAGCTCAGCAACATCCCCCAAAGTTTTACTCATATCCCACCCTTTTGGATTGCTCACTGGATCACCGAACATTTCTAGGAAGATGGCTTGGGTGAGGGTGTCGAGTTCTGCGATCGCCTCCCGACGTTTAGACCTGATTTCTTCCGCGCGATCGAGTACCTCCGCAATCCGCTTCTGTTCTTCCAATGGTGGGAGGGGGATTTGCGATTCAGAGATGATGCGATCGGAAACAGCAGGATAATTAGCTCCTGTTGCCTTTTTCACCATGTCGCTGATAAAATTTGGCGACTTGACCCAATGAAATAAGTAGGTTCCGTCAAGAAAATCTTTACGTGGTCTAAGAACACAGAACCCTGTTGAAGCTGTTGCTCCGTCGAGTTCTTCGGGTACTAGCGCTACGCCATTCAAGTTAGGACGCACAGTTGAGACGAGAACATCTCCTTTTACTACGAGTTGGCGGGCGCGACTGGGTGCATCGCCACATACAACCTTACGCACCCCAATAATGGTCTTTGAGTCTTGATCAATTGCACTTAAGTCAACATAGTCGAAACTATCATCTCGCAGGGAGCGCAGAGGATTCCATGTCTTAACACTATCCACGACATCGCCAATTGCAATTTTCTTCCAGGCGCTGCTCATCTCAACAGCCCCCCTAACTCTTTCATCCCCTGCTGAATCTCCACCTCTAACTTCGCCAAATTAGCAAGGATGTCTTTAGGTGCGCGATGTTCCACCTCTTCATGCACCATTTCCTTATAACGATTCAGACTGAGGTCATACCCCTGAGAAGCAATATCAGCCTTTGGTACACAGAAACTTTGAGCAGTGCGGAGTCGCTCTCGTTCCGTAGTATTCCGAGATTGCCAACGAGCCAACACATCCGGTAGATTATTCTTAGTATGTTCCTCTACTGTTAGCGTCCCAGCAGGCACAGCACCTAATTTATCTTCAGAAAGCAAAGGCGTTCTTTTATCGTCCAAACTCCAGCCGTCAGCATTCACATTGTAGAACCAAACAGAATCAGTTCCACCTGAGTTAGTTTTAGTGAATAGTAAAATCGCAGTAGAAACACCCGCATAAGGCTTAAATACACCACCAGGCAGAGATATCACAGCATCAAGCTTCTGTTCCTCCACCAACAAGCGGCGCAATTCCTTATGAGCCTTAGAAGAACCAAAAAGCACCCCATCCGGCACAATTACTGCTGCCCGTCCCCCTGGTTTCAGCAATCTTAAAAAGAGAGCCAGAAATAGTAATTCAGTTTTCTTGGTTTTGACGATCGCCTGCAAGTCCTTAGCCGTGTTCTCATAGTCCAACGAACCAGCAAAAGGTGGATTAGCCAGGACAAGACTATAAGATTCTGCATCACTAGAATGTTCCTGTGCCAGCGAATCCTGATAGCGCACATCCGGGTTCTCTACGCCATGCAAAAGCATATTCATACTGCCAATCCGCAGCATAGTATTGTCAAAGTCGAACCCGTGAAACATCTGATGGTGAAAATGTTGCTTCATCTTGGTATCGCGCAGAATTTCCGGGTGATGCGATCGCAAATATTCATTAGCAGCCACCAGAAAACCGCAAGTCCCACTAGCTGGATCGCAAATCACATCACCTGGGCTGGGTGCAGTCAGTTCCACCATCAACTGAATAACGTGGCGCGGTGTGCGAAACTGTCCGTTTTGTCCAGCGGAGGCAATCTTGCCCAACATATATTCATAAAGGTCGCCTTTAGTGTCCCTGTCTTCCATCGGTACACCATCCAGCAAATCCACCACTTTAGAAAGCAGGGCCGGTGTCGGAATAGTGAAGCGGGCATCCTTCATGTGGTGCGCGTAAGTCGAATCATCCCCCCCCAAAGTCCGCAGGAAAGGGAAAACATGATCGTTGACGACCTCAAACATCTCCTTCGGTGCAAAATTCTTGAACCTCGACCAACGCAAATCATCGTAGGAGCATTTGTGACAAGTTAAGAAAAAGTGCAAATTGTCAAGGGGTATAAAAAAGAAAGGTAAAATAGAATGAAACCTTTGTCAGGCAAGCATTTGAGCCATAATTGAACCAGTTATGACTAGCAAAAAACGCATCAACCGAGA
>NZ_JANMZH010000730.1:0-3910 GCF_031383065.1 Microcoleus sp. OTE_8_concoct_300
CCATCGCATTGACCTAATCCCCCACCCTCGCCATCACCTTCAGCAGCAGCTAGAGGGTCAAACCTTCAAACTGAAGTACAAGCAGCAGATAGATTTTGGCTGCATATCTCCAGCAAAACCATATCCAAGCTAAACTGATAATCGCCCTAATTTTTAGAATTATCTATGGGACAAGAAAGCGCAATATGATATCTGGGGAAATCAAAAGTCAAATAGATAAAATCTGGGATGCCTTCTGGTCCGGTGGTATCTCCAATCCCCTCGAAGTCATCGAGCAGATTACTTATCTGCTGTTTCTGCGTCGTCTCGACGATTTACATATTCTGGAAGAAAACAAAGCTAATCGGCTCAAGCGCCCAATGGAACGCCGGATTTTCCCAGAAGGGGAAGATATCAAAAAACGCTCATACGAGGATTTGCGTTGGTCGAGGTTCAAGAATTTTGCGCCGAAGGAGATGTTTGAGGTCGTCAACGATCATGTTTTCCCTTTCCTGCGGACTTTGGGGGGGGATGGTTCGACTTACGCGCACCACATGAAGGATGCCCGCTTCACAATTCCGACACCGGCGCTGCTTTCTAAAGTGGTGGATTTGCTGGATGGTGTACCGATGGAAGACAGGGACACTAAAGGCGACCTTTATGAATATATGTTGGGCAAGATTGCCTCCGCTGGACAAAATGGACAGTTTCGCACACCGCGCCACGTTATTCAGTTGATGGTGGAACTGACTGCACCCAGCCCAGGCGATGTGATTTGCGATCCAGCTAGTGGAACTTGCGGTTTTCTGGTGGCTGCTAATGAATATCTGCGATCGCATCACCCGGAAATTCTGCGCGATACCAAGATGAAGCAACATTTCCACCATCAGATGTTTCACGGGTTCGATTTTGACAATACCATGCTGCGGATTGGCAGTATGAATATGCTTTTGCATGGGGTAGAAAACCCGGATGTGCGCTATCAGGATTCGCTGGCACAGGAACATTCTGGTGATGAAGAATCTTATACCCTTGTCCTCGCTAATCCACCCTTTGCTGGTTCGTTGGACTATGAGAACACGGCTAAGGATTTGCAGGCGATCGTCAAAACCAAGAAAACTGAATTGCTATTTCTGGCTTTGTTTTTAAGATTGCTGAAACCAGGGGGACGGGCAGCAGTAATTGTACCGGATGGTGTGCTTTTTGGCTCATCTAAGGCACATAAGGAATTGCGACGGTTGTTGGTGGAGGAGCAGAAGCTAGATGCTGTAATCTCTCTGCCTGGTGGTGTATTTAAGCCTTATGCGGGTGTTTCTACTGCGATTTTACTATTTACTAAAACTAACTCTGGTGGAACTGATTCTGTTTGGTTCTACAATGTGAATGCTGACGGGTGGAGTTTGGACGATAAAAGAACGCCTTTGCTTGCTGAAGATAAATTAGGTGCTGTGCCTATTTCTCAGTTAACAGCAGAGGAACATACTAAGAATAATCTGCCGGATGTGTTGAGTCGTTGGCAACTGCGGAATACTACGGAACGAGAGCGACTCCGCACGGCTCAGAGTTTTTGTGTGCCAAAGGCTGATATTGCGGTTCAGGGGTATGACCTCAGCCTGAATCGTTACAAGGAAGTGGTGCATGAAGAGGTAGAACACCGCACACCCAAAGATATCCTTGCTAATTTAGCAAAGCTGGAGGCAGAGATTCAGCAGGGGATGAAAGAATTGGAGGGGATTTTGAAGTGAATCGTTCCCATATACATTGGCCTTGCCTACCACTCTCCGAAGCATTCTGGTTTCAAGAAGGGCCAGGAGTTCGTAAATGGCAGTTTACGAACTCAGGAATCAAGCTTTTAAATGTTGGAAATATCGAAAAAGAAGGCACACTGAACCTTGCAAAAACTGATCGTCACCTAAGCGAGGAAGAAGTAGCAAATAAATATTCACATTTCCTAGTTGATGCAGGGGATCTTGTAATAGCTAGTTCGGGAATCTCGTTCGATGATGACGGCTTTCTTCGCACCCGTGGAGCATTTGTAGAAAAGCACCAGCTTCCACTTTGTCTAAACACAAGCACTATCCGTTTCAAAGCAATCGAAGGAGTATCGGATCTTTGTTTCCTGCGTTTTTGGCTCAATGGACATGAGTTCCGTTCGCAGATTACCAAACTTGTTACGGGAACGGCTCAACAGAACTTTGGCCCATCACACCTTAAGGCGATTAAGATTACCCTCCCGCCATTAGAAGAACAGAAGCGGATTGCGAAGGTACTCGATCGCGCCCAATCTCTCATATCTAAACGTCGGGAGGCGATCGCGCAACTCGACACCCTTATCCAAGCCCTCTTCATAGAAATGTTCGGCGATCCAGTTACAAATCCAAAGGGATTTACAATTCGTAAGATTAAAGACTTACTCGAATCTGCATCTTATGGAACAAGCGAAAAATCTAGTTCTGAAGGAGAATTTCCCGTCTTGCGGATGAATAACATTACTCGAACTGGTGAGATAGACTTGACCGATCTAAAGTATATGGATTTAGCTGACAGCCAAAAGGAACGTTATCTTGTCCGCTGTGGAGATGTGCTATTTAATCGAACAAATAGTGCTGAACTCGTAGGAAAGACGGCAATTATTCGTAATATTAGTAATCCAATGGCGTTTGCTGGTTATCTGGTTCGTCTACGTGTGAATAAAGAAAACGATCCTGAATATCTTTCGGCATTCCTTAACACAAATTACTCTAAGCGCGTGCTTCGTGGAATGTGTAAAAGCATCATCGGAATGGCAAACATTAACGCAACTGAAGCACAGACCATTAACATTGCTCAACCACCTCTCCATCTTCAACAAGAATTTGCCCGTCGCGTCGAAGCCATAGAAAAACTCAAAACCGCTCACCGCGCCTCACTGTCAGAACTCGATACCCTTTTTGCTTCCCTCCAACACCGTGCATTTAGAGGAGAGTTATAGTTATGCGTGGAGAATTCCTTGGAGTTTGGTCAGAATCTGACTATCCTGGAATCAGGCCTGGAGGTAGTTCCAATAGGGTAATTAGGGACATTGAAATGCGCGACAGGGTAGTGATGTCCATTCTTCTTGCTGGTTTTACCCCCTATCTGACAGACTAAATCAACGCCGATATTATTTACCGAGGAGAGCTGTAACATGAAAGCCACCGAAGCCAAGCTACTCGCCTTTATCAAGAAGTCCCCCCAGTTCGTTATTCCCATTTACCAGCGTACCTACTCGTGGACGGAAAAGGAATGTCGGCAATTGTGGGAGGACATCCTGCGTACTGGCTCCAACGATGACATTACTGCTCACTTCGTTGGCTCTATTGTCTACATAGAAAAAGGACTTTACCAAGTATCAAGCCAGTCACCACTGCTTGTAATTGACGGACAGCAACGCCTAACAACAGTTACATTATTAATTACAGCACTGGCTAATGCCCTTGATGATACTGAGCCAGTAGAAGGTTTTTCACAGCGTAAATTACGAAACTATTATTTACTTAACCCTGAAGAAGATGGAGAACAGCATTTCAAACTCATTCTTTCGCAAACTGATAAGGATTCACTTATAGCCATTCTCAATAAATCCGAACAACCCAAAGACTCTTCCATCCGCGTGACAGAAAACTTAAAACTTTTCGAGTCGTTGATTAAAGATTCTAAGGATAAGCTAGCGACTATATGCAAAGGACTAGCAAAACTGTTAGTTGTAGATGTTGCCCTTAGCCGAGATCAGGACAATCCACAACTCATTTTCGAGAGTATGAACTCAACTGGTCGTGAGCTAAGTCAAGCCGATCTAATCCGTAACTACATCCTCATGGGACTGGAACCTCAGCTCCAGACTAAGCTTTATGAGCAATATTGGCGACCTATGGAAGTAGAGTTTGGACAAGAGGCTTATGGTACACAGTTC
>NZ_JANMZH010000747.1:0-13007 GCF_031383065.1 Microcoleus sp. OTE_8_concoct_300
GTGGGTGTACCAGGAGGTAACGAAGGTGGTGCCTGTTAACCAGCCACCGATGGCCATGTAGGCGCAGGGGAATAGCAGGATGCCAGACCAGCCTACGAAGACGAAGCGATCGCGTTTGAGCCAGTCGTCGAGTACATCAAATATGCCTCTTTCGTTCTGGGCGCGTCCGACTGCGATTGTCATAAAAAATACTCGGTAAGTGGGAAACTAAGTGGGTTGAGCCTACAGAGGAAAACGACCCTTCGACTACGCTCAGGGCATCGCACGAGCGGTTTTAACCGCCTTGAATCTTTCTTTACCATTACCGCCTTCGAGTTGCTTGATTTGGTGTACTTTTGTAATGTACTTTCAGTGGGACAGTTACCACCTCAAACCTTGCAACCCTGAACGCATAATGTTTGCTCTTGTGGAGCCTCCCTTTCGGGGTAATGTTCGCTTCGCCAATGTTATAAGAGCTTGTTAGACTTGCAACACTGTCTCAGTGACCTTAAGACTGTTTAATTGCAAATGACAGAGCGGAAAACTAGCGTCGCATTCTCCGGTGTCGTGACTCAAATAACGTAGCCAGTTAAGGCTTAGGCTGGTCAGCACAGCTTGCTTAATCGCTCTTACAAGCTCAGTCCCTTTACGGCTGGGTTACTGACTTACGCAAATCTCCAAATGGATATAATTACAACGGATTTGTGTCTAGTCTGTAGTCTCCAACCGTTGCCTCTGCTTAGCAGAAAACGAGTTGGATTATGAACAGACTTTACTTTTCTTTACCGTAATCAAGATTATAGAGGTAATTCTTTACAATGGCAAGTATTTCTTAAAAAACTTCCGGATCTTGATTTGTCCGAAGTCCCAGAACTCCCCGAAGCCCTCGAAGTCCCGGAAGTCCCGGAAGTCCTTGCCCTGCATTTGGGAACTTCTACTATATAGGAGTCTCTGCGCTTGGCGTCAGATGCCCGGTGGCTTGGTAGATATATCGGCCTCAACGTCTTATTTTTCTAAGAAACTGGGTGTCTTTGGGTAAGTCCTATATATATACTGAGGATAGAGCTCCAAACTTAGGTTTTTAAGACTATATGTTCAGCATTGACATCATTGTGAAGAACACGCCCGTCTCTCTGTCGGTGCAGCGGAAGTCGGCGGAGGACGCTGAGGCTGTTTATCAACAGGTTTTAGAGGCGGTTCGCAACTCCCAACCGCAAATTTTGGAACTCACTTGCGAGAAAAATCCTGAGAAAAAGGTGGCTGTGCTCAGCAGCGAGATTTCTGGGGTGGTGGTTTCTCAGAAATCGGGGGCGTCATCTACAGGCAGATCCCCGGGTTTTGTCTCGATGTCGGCTGCTGCAGAATGAGGGCTGGGGGTGTTGGTGCCGAGATGAGCCAGTCAGCGGTTGCTGTGCGGGATTTGGGTTTTTGCTGGCCGTCGGGCGATCGAGTGTTGCAAGGTTGCTCTTTGGATGTACCTAAGGGCGAGTTTTGGATGCTTTTGGGCACTAACGGCAGCGGCAAGTCTACGCTGTTGAGGCTGATGGCTGGGCTGCTGCACCCCCAGTCGGGGGAAATTGACCTGAGTGGGCGGGTGGGTTTTGTGTTCCAAAATCCGGATCACCAATTGGTGATGCCGACGGTGGGTGCGGATGTGGCTTTTGGTTTGGTGGAGGAAAAGCTTTCTAATCTTCAGGTGCGGGCGAGGGTGGCGGAGGCTTTGGAGGCTGTGAATTTGCTGGATTTGCAGCGGCGGCCGATTTATGCTTTGAGTGGGGGCCAGAAGCAGCGAATTGCTCTTGCTGGGGCGATCGCCCGTCACTGCGAAATTCTGCTGTTGGACGAACCGACGGCTTTGTTAGATCCTGATTCTCAGTTGGATTTGGTGGCGGCGGTGCAGCGGTTGGTGAAAAATCGCGGGATTACGGCTTTGTGGGTGACTCACCGTTTGGATGAGTTGAATTACTGCGATGGGGCTTTTTTGTTGGAAAAGGGCGAGGTGGTCGATCGGGGAGATCCGGCGCGTTTGAAGCAGCGGTTGATGCAAAGCCAAGATATTTAGCCCTCAAGCAATTTGAGAATTAAGTGAAGGAGGCGATTGAAATCGCTGCATAGAGTCAAACGAAGTCTGCCTCCGCAGACTAAGAAATAAATAGGGTATTTAACCAGATTTTGGCGGCACGGCAAATTAATCTCGCAATCCTCGATCGCGCAACCAAGCATCTGCCCAAATTGTATCGGCCTCTGACAGCGCTGGTATGACTTCCCAGTTGCGATAATCTATCTTCAGGTCGTAACTTGCTATGTCGTAAATTTGAGTGAATAATTCTTGCAAGTTTATGACAGGTTCAGTATCGCCCGATCTCAGGGGTAAAGGAAAGGCAGGCAGCGGGTTCTGCACGTTAAAAGCGTACAAATCTGCTCTGGGACGGCGATTTCCCCGACACACCAAAACGCTATAGTGGCTTTCAATGTCATTGCCAATAACTGGCATTTTTTGACCGCGCCGCAATAAATCTATTTCAATTAAATGAGTGCGACTGGATAAAATTTCTTCTCGCTTTTCTTCGTACATTTGTCGTCCTTTTCCTGTGCGCTTATTGCTAGGCGAGAGGATTTCAATCAGGGTGATTAGTTCTTGGTTTCCTCTTTCTCTAATTTCTAAATAGCCTTCCCGAACCTGGTAGGGCATGGGAATATTTACTGTCAAGGGTTGTGTTGGTGGCGCTGCAACGGCTACGTTTGATGTGATTAATTCGGTTGTAGTTCTTGGCTGAATTACGTTTACATCAGGAATGCCAATTGATAAATTGTCGTCAGCGGTTTCATACATTCTCACTTCTACAGAAACTAAATACTTAGGACGTAATTGCGGAGATAATAATCTGGCAATTTCAATAATTAGCCAGTGGTGTAGGGCAGGCCAGAGTTCAGGATGCTCTAAATACGGGTCCATACCGGGAAAGGGAGATGGCATTGATGTGACTCCTTGACTCAAATCTATTTCTAGTTTAGCAATACTTTTCTGACGCGAATGGCTTGGGAATAGCTTTTAGGGCATAGCTTCGCTTGTGACTGAGGAAGGCTGAAGGGTCGATCGACCTTTTGCAATAATAGGTTCGATCGCACATCTGGCACTTATTGCCATATTCCGTCGGGGGTTTAAACCGCTGCCGGAATATGGCAACAAATGCAAGATATTAGTTCGATCGCATTAACTTTCGATCGACAATTGCATCGGAATTGGAACGCTGTTTTCATCTAAGACAGACAGCGCATTTACGAAAACAATTGTATGCGGGACTGCGGGCATTAAGCGGCGCAGTGCTTTGAGGTAAGATTCGGCATCGGGGCGGCGGCTGAAACGGGTGACTGTTAACCGCTGACAGTTGGGGAGGTGGCGAATTATGCACCAAGGTTGAAGTCGATCGCGATAAGTCGGTTGTTTTGGTATCATAGGAAAATCCTTCCCACTTTTGTGGGTGGTGAATGAAAGGCGATCGCTCTAGATTTCTCAGGTCAGGGGGCGATCGCTGTTAACTGTATCTCTATTAAATTACGACAACTCGTAATTGTCAAGGGCCGAATGGGACGAATTAGACTGCGAGTTCGAGAACTTGCTCAAGAAAGGGGTTGGACTCTCAGGGAAGTCTCCAACAGAACGGGTATTCCTTACACTACAATCGCCACCTATGCTAGTTCTCCAGGCATGGCAACTGTAGACTACACAGCATTGGACAAATTGATCCGTGCGTTTGAGATTCCGATCGAGGATTTAGTTGAGATTTTGGAATATTAAACTGATTTGTCAGCGAGAAGATGGGGTTAATTAGGTTGCGAGTTCGAGAACTAGCTGAGGAAAAGGGTTGGACGCTGAAAGAAGTTTCGGAGAGAACGGGCATTCCCTACAGCACGGTCAAAAATTATGCACAAGCTCCTAAACTGGCAACAGTGGACTACACGGCTTTGCAGAAACTTGCTGCTGTCTTCGATTTGATGATCGAAGATTTGGTTGAGGTTTTGGAACATTGAACTAATTTGTCAGTGGGAAGATGGGTCTAATTCGATTGCGGGTTCGAGAACTAGCCGAAGAGAAGGGTTGGACATTAAAAGAAGTTTCTGAGCGATCGGGCATTCCTTACAGTACCGTTAGAAGTTATGCCCATTCTCCCAAGCTGGCAACGGTAGATTACACAGCTTTAAACAAAATGGCTCGCGTGTTTGATATTGCGATCGAAGATTTAGTTGAGATTTTGGAACAGTAAACTGATTTGTCAGGGGGAAGATGGGGTTAATACGGTTGCGGGTTCGAGAACTAGCTGAGGAAAAGGGTTGGACGCTCAAAGAAGTCTCTGACAGAACGGGAATTCCCTACAGCACGGTTAAAAAATACGCCCAAGCTCCCAAAATGGCAACGGTTGACTATACGGCTTTGCAGAAACTTGCTGCTGTCTTCGATGTGATGATCGAAGATTTGGTTGAGGTTTTGGAAAATTAGGAGCGATCCATTTCATCCTTTGCGATCGCCTATTTTTTGGTTGAGCTACAATACAGCTATTTGGCGATAACTGCTTAGCTATATGGGAAAAGGATTCAGCAAATCACAAGAAGCCAAACTGCACCACAAAGCTTGCCTCGCATTCTTAGATAAGGTATTGCATAAAATCTTGCAGGGCAAAGATGACGCGCAAGTGATGTTATTTTTGGAAGCCAATCTAGACAAGCTAGATCATAACTTTGCTAAGCTCTTACGAAGCTGGGGAATTAGTAAACGGACCCAAGGGCAACTGAGGCAAGCAGAAAACATGGCTCGTGCCATCAATATTTTCAGCAACCTAATTCAGGAGTTACGGTTTGGAAGCAGAGCTAATAATTTGGAAATTGCTATCAGAGGCTATAAAGTTGCTGCACCTTTTTTGACTCGCAACGTTTCCCCACAAACGTGGGCAGAGACTCAAAATAATATGGGCAATGCCTACTGCAATCGGATTTATGGCGAGCAGCCGGAGAACCTAGAGCAAGCGCTCTGCTGCTACAAAGCTGCTTTGCAAGTCTACACTAAAAAGAAGTTTCCTCAATATTGGGCGTGGACACTAAACCTGTTAGGAACAGTCTACCACGACCGACTGCGCGATAATCAAGAGAAAAATTTGGAAAAAGCTATCTGTTGCTATAAAGCTGCTTTGCAAGTTGATACCGAGAATAATTTTCCTCAAGGCTGGGCCGATATAAACAATAATTTGGGTAATGCTTACTGTCAACGCATTCAAGGTAACAAAAAAGACAACTTAGAGCGGTCAATAGGGTGCTATGAATCTGCTTTACAAACTTACAATCAAGACCCAGAGAAATACACCAAAGAATGTATTATTACTCAAAACAATCTAGGTAAGGCATACTCTAATCGCATTCGAGGTAAGATCGAGAAGAATATAGACTTAGCAATCATGTCTTATCAAACTGCTTTGAACATATGCCTTATAGAGGTCTTTCCGGAAGAATGGGCAACGCTCCAACATGATCTGGGAAATACTTATCGCCGCCGCCCAAATAAAAAGATTGAGAACTGGGAATTAGCAATCCGCTGTTACTTAGATGCCTTGAAAGTACGCACTCTATCAAACTTTCCGAAATACCATGCAGTAACTCAATTTAATCTGGGTATTACCTACCAAGATGCCCAGCAATTTGATAACTCTTATAGTGCCTTTGCTGCGGCTATTGAAACCGTAGAATCCTTACGCAGTGAGATAATTTATGGTTCTAGAAACGGAGAAGATCGGCAAAGACTAGCTGAACAATGGAATAAACTCTATCAACACATGGTAGAAGTTTGCCTAGAACTGGGCTACTATAACCAAGCTATTGAATACGCCGAACGCAGCAAAACCCGTAACCTTGTTGAACTTATCCTTACCCGCGATACCAATACTATCTTCCCGTCAGAAATTGTCAACCAACTAAAACAACTCCGAAAGGAAATTTCCAGCGGTCAGTACCAACTACAAAATGCCACAGCCGATAACCCAACTGCCCTAGCGCAACATCTCCAGCAGTTGCGAAAACAGCGCAATCAATTGCAAGACTCCTATATGCCTATCGGCTATGGCTTCAATTTTGAGAAATTCCAAGAAACCGTAGACGATCGCACTGCTATTATTGAATGGTACATCACAGGCACTGAAATACTCACCTTCATCATCACCCGCCAAAGCCCCGGTATTAAAGTTTGGCCATCTACTCCAGCAGACCTACAAGCCTTAATTGCTTGGAATGATGAGTATTTACAAGACTTAAAACAAAATAGACCTCATTGGCAAAAGCAACTGCCAAACCGTCTTAAGACTCTTGCTGAGATTTTGCATCTAGATGAAATCCTGACCCTAATACCGGAAACCTGCAACCAGCTAATTCTGATTCCCCACCGCTTCCTGCACCTATTTCCCCTCCATGCACTACCTCTAGCCGATGGGACTTACCTGTTGGATTGCGATCGCTGCCGTGCTGGATTGCGCTATGCACCCAGTTGTCAGCTTTTGCAACTGACTCAAAAACAGAAAAGCTCTGACTTCAGCCGACTTTTTGCCATCCAAGACCCTGAACAAAACTTATTATTCGCTAACTCTGTTGTGGAAACTATCCGTCATTATTTTCCAGGGAATGCTCAAATTCTAGTCAGAGAGGAGGCAAGCAAAGAAACTCTCCACAATGCCACTAATGCCGAGTTCCTGCGTTTAGCTCACTGCCTTCTCTTCTCTGGTCACGGTGTCTTTAACTACGAATCGCCCCTACAATCCTGCCTGAAATTAGCAAATGATACCCGCCTCACCTTGGGTGAAATATTTAGCATGAACCTCAGCCAATGCAGTCTTGTCACCCTCTCAGCCTGTGAAACTGGATTGGCAGATCCAACCAGCATTAGTGATGAGTATATTAGCTTGCCCAGCGGTTTCCTATTTGCAGGTACTCCCAGAGTTGTCTGTAGTCTGTGGGAGGTGAGTAGTATCTCAACTACTCTATTAATCAGGGAGTTCTACAAAAATCTATTTGACAATTTCAGAAATCATCAAAGCTTAGATTTTGTACTTGCCTTAAACAAAGCACAAAAATGGCTGCGAGAGCTAACCAACAAACAGTGTGAAGCAATTGTGCGAGATGAGATTGAGCCTCAAGTTCAGGAAATCATCAAGCAATTACCAGGCAAGCGACGGAGGTATCAGGCATCTCTGGATGCAGCATTCAAGGGCATCCGCGATCGCCAACCGCACCCTTTTGCCAGCCCTTACTACTGGGCAGCTTTCACAGTTACTGGGAGTTAGAATTGGAGTCAGTAGACTGGCAAAAATTTTTCATTCCTCTCTTAGTTACAAAAATTGCGATCGGCGTTGCAAGTCCTGGTGGAAAGCCACTACCCGATGCTAAAAATTCTGTTATTGCAGCTATCAGGACAGGCAACTCTTCTTTCATATCCTCCTTACAGATCACACTGCGACACAGACTACTTAACTTTTCTAACAAATCAGATTGGACTTCTTCTTCTCCAGCCTCAAGCACGATTACTTGTGCAGCATCTTCTAAATTTCCCTCGCACTCCTGAATCGTATCAAGATTAGGTAATGCTTCAGGATAATTTTTTATTAGTTGTTCGCGAACCTGTTCAATCTCTGTTTGAGTAACTACAGTCATCTTGCTTTCCTTAGAATTAACCCATCCTTCCTCTATTGTACTAACACTCTTTGCCTCTAACTCTTTAGCTCTTGATTTTTCTCTATCTCGATCGACTTTTTGGCGAATTGCTTCCTCAGCAATGCGAATATTTTCTTCAATGGGTAAACCTTCAGGAGTACACATCGGGCCGTACCAGGTCGCTTCTGAATCCGGGGGATTGCGGCGACCAAAAAATACCCTAATGGCTTCATCATCATCCCGATGCGATAGGACGTAAGCTTTTAATTCTGCTTTGCTCATTTCCTCAAAGTTCGGTTTCATCCACAAACCTCCAAAGTCCATTACGAGATACGATTATTTGCAGTTCATCACCTGCGAAGATATATACTTCTCTGGTTTGAGCATTAAAACGGAATAGTTGAATATCCCGGTAGTAGTTAGACAACATCTGGCACACGCGCAGACAGGCTTGGGCTTGTTCGTCAGTGGGATTAATCGATCGTTCCTCAATTGTGGCACAAACTTTAGGATATAATATAACTTACGCATAGGAACCCAGAAACCGGGTTTTTGCGGGAATACTTCGTTACAGCCCGCAGATAAGGCAAAAAACCCGGTTTCTCTGACGAAGCGCATAAGTCCCGATCGCACTCAATTCGATCGCCACTTCTAGAAATCGCAAAAATCTTCACTTTCTTTCTCCATCGCAAAAAGTGCGATCGGCGTGGCCAGTCTTGACGGAAAACCGCTGCTTAATGCTAAAAATTCTGCGATCGCAGCTATCAGGACAGGCAATTTTTCTTTCATATCCTCCTGACAGATCACAGTGCGACACCGAGAGCTTAACTCTTCTAACAAATCAGATTCAACGTCTGTATTTCCCGCTGCAGTCGCGATCGATCGTGCAGCCTCTTCTAAATTTCCCTCGCACTCCTGAATCGTATCAAGAGCAGCTAATGCTTCTGGATCGTGTTTTAATTGTTCGCGAAATCGAGCGATTTCTTCAGCCGTGACTGTAGCGGTAGTTGGGCGATCGGATTGTTGATTTTCCCCGGTGATTTTTGGCAGCAGCCTTGCCTCAATTTCTTTTTCTAACTTTTGCCGCAACTTCTGTTCCACTTCTAATTCAATTTGCGGTCGAAGTTTTTCCTCAATTTCTTTTTCTAATTTTTGGCGTAGTTTGTCCTCAATTTCTTTTTCCCTTTGTTTTTGTTTTTCCCGAGCGATTTCAGCTTTTTTCTTAATTGCTTCCTCAGCGATGCGAATATTTTCGGCAATTGGCACACCATCTTCTGTTACTAAGGGACGCATTTGTTGGTATTTCAGACTCGGATGATGAAATAATGCCCTAAGAGCTTCCATATCGTCCCGGTGTGCGAGCACATATTTCCTGAGTTCAGCAACGGTCATTTCATTAAAGTTGGGTTTCATCTAAAAAACTCCAGTTTCCTGATGGGAAAACCATAATTTGCAATTCGTCGCTTCCGAAAATGTAAACTTCGCGACTTTCTGGGTCAAAGCCCAATAGCTGAATATCCCAATAGTAGTTAGACAACATCTGGCACAGGCGCAGACAGGCTTGGGCTTGTTCGTCAGTGGGATTAATTGATCGTTCCTCAATTGTGGCACCAACTTTAGGATATAATATAACTTACGCATAGAAACCCAGAAACCGGGTTTTTTCGAGAATACTTCTTGACAGTGCAAAGATTCGATACAAACCCGGTTTCTTTGTCGGAGTGCATAAGTCTCGATCGCTTTAAAAAGAGGTAATTTGCGATTTTTCGTGGGGTGGGGGCGGGTTTTTGAGATTGTCTATCTGTGTCATAAATGGTTGGAAAAACCCGCCCCTACAGGTCGATCGAGGATGGGCGATATCTCTGATTTTACGGTTGATTACCCTACTTCATCTCATATCCAAACAAATTCGGATCGACTTCTCCCAAATTCAAATCAGCCAAACCGTACTCAGCCCAACGCCGATCGACCATCGCCGCCACATCCGGATCGGACTCCAACACTTCCCCCCATTCGTGATCGGTTTCCGGCGGCATCTTCGTAGTAGCATCAATCCCCATTCTGCCTCCCAAACCAATCTTTTCACTGGCAAAATCTAACGTATCAAAGGGCGTATTCGGCAGAATAAATACATCCCGAACCGGATCGACTTTAGAACTAATTGCCCAAACTACTTGACGCGGGTCGCGAATGTTGATACTTTTATCCACAACAATCACAAACTTAGTGTAAGTAAACTGCGGTAATGCACTCCAAAATGCTAAAGCAGCCCGGCGCGCTTGACCGGGATATGCTTTATCAATCGAGATAATTGCCGCTTTATAACTCAGCGCTTCCATCGGTAAGAAGAAATCGACAATTTCCGATACTTGCTGCCGCAAAATAGGCGTATAAATACGGTTAAGCGCGATCGCCATCATTGCTTCTTCTTTCGGCGGCCGCCCGCTAAATGTGGTCAGATAAATCGGGTCTTTGCGGTGCGTCATGCAGTGGAACCGCACCAACGGCGAATCCTCCACGCCGCCGTAATAACCCATGTGATCCCCGAAGGGCCCGTCGGGCAGAACTTCCCCCGGCGTAATCGTTCCTTCTAACACAATTTCCGAGTCCGCCGGTACTTCCAAATCTACGGTTTTGCACTTCGCCAATTGCACGCCGGAACCGCCGTAAAGTCCGGCAAACAACCATTCCGATAAATCTACAGGAATTGGGGTTGCAGCGGCGAGAATAATCAGCGGGTCAACTCCCAGGGCGATCGCAACTTCCAACTTTTTACCAGCCTGCGCCGCTTTCCGCAAGTGTCGCGCCCCGCCCCGCACCGATAACCAGTGTACAGTCATCGTGTTTTTTGACTGCAACTGCAACCGATAAACCCCCACATTCGGCGTACCCGTTTCGCAATCTTTGGTAATTACCAAACCCAGGGTGATAATTTTGCCCGCATCTCCCGGATAAGGGCGAATCATCGGGATTTTGTTCAAATCCAGCCCTTCTCCCTCAAGTACCACTTGCTGACAAGCTGGGAAAAAGTTGCGGCCCGGTTTGGCTTTCACTACGTCGAACAGGACTTTGCCGAATTCTATCGCTTGGGAAATCTTTTTCGGCGGTTTTGGCTGTTGCAGCATTCCCAGTTTTTTGCCGAGCTCTTCTAGTTCGTGAGGCTTTTCCATGTTCATCGCCCAGCAAACGCGCTGTTCCGTACCCAAAAGGTTAATGGCGACGGGGAATTCGGCCCCTTTGACGTTTTCAAACAGCAGTCCAGGGCCGCCTTTTTGCAGCATTTGGTTGGAAATTTCGGCAATTTCGAGGTCGGAATCGACTAAGGCGCTAATCCGGCGCAGTTGTCCCCGTTCTTCGAGTAGTTTTAGGAATCCCCGCAAGTCTCTTGCCATTTTTTTTAAGAATTGTTAACGTTCTTTTGTTATTATGAGCCGATCGACTGCCACAATTTACTCTTGAACCGCTGAAAGAATATCTATTTAACGAACCGCGAAGACGCGAAGGGCGCGAAGGAAGAGGAAGAAGAAGATACGTAATGTCTTGTTCGGTTCGGGAGTAGGCTGCATAATGGGTTACATGGAATGTCCTCGATGCGAATCTGACCAAGTTCGTAAAAACGGCCGTCCCAACGGTCACCAGCGGTATCTTTGCAAAGCTTGCCGCAAACAATTTTTTGAGCCCGCCGACCCGCACTCTTTAAATCGCAAATGCACCGAAACACGGTTAAGCGAAGCTATCCCGAAGGAAATCGCCCCTGCAACCACCACAGAGTCCGGCGGGATTGCGATTTTGCTGTTGGATGCCGAAAATCTGAAACTTAAGGTTAATACAGAACAATTTTTAGCCGGTTTGTGCGACTATCCCCTGCAAGTTAAAATTGCTTTTGCTAACTGGAAAAACCCGAGTATCGGCAAGTTGGATGCTGAACTTTACGATCGCGGTTATGAACTAATTCACGTTCCGGGCGGTGCTAATAGTGCTGATGGTAAGATGATTGCTTTTGGCGCTGGTATTTTATATCGATATCGGGATGTCAGACAAGTTTTTGTTTGTTCTTCGGACGGTTTGTTAAATCATCTTTGCAATCAGTTGCAAAATCAGGGATTGACTGTGTTTCGGGTGCGCCGGCAAAATTCGGTTTTGTCTGTAGAAAATACTCTGACTGGTGATACTCATCACTATTCTTGTGAGAGGGAAATGGAAATCCCTAGTTTTGAAGAATTGGCTAATCAAGTTGCAGAGTTGTTGAAGGCTGAACATAAATCTATTGAGGAGCGAATCGCTCGTTTTTCTAGTGTGGCTGAGCTTTTTCAAGAGCGCCGGACTGTTGCTTTCCCTTCTACAACTTCCCCTGCTGCTGCACTGTCGGAGTCAGCCCAAAACGAAGTTACCCCAGTTCTTGAAGCATCTTTGGCTACCGTTGCTGTTAATCAAAATGTTGCGGAGCAAAATTTGCCCGAAATTATACCTGGTCTCAATTCTAATGCTATTGAGTCGCTGGATGTTTTTAAAACTATACTTGTAGAAATAATTGAAGCTGCAAAATTTGAGTTAAAAGAGGATGCTATTCCTCTGGTCAAAATCAAGAAAGTTTTTTTTGCTAAGTATCAAACTCAGGCTGATTTAGTTGTGAAAAGTTTTATGGGTAAAAAATCCAGTTTAATCAAATATTTGCAGTCGGAATCTGGGGTTTTTCAAGTAAAATTAATCGGTCAGCAACATCAAGTGGCGCTCGCCAAAACATCCTCCAATTAAAAAACTCATTCCTCTGCTGCCCTGGCAGCATCTCTAGTCAAAATAATCAGAGGATTAACTGCTCAATCTCCCGGTAGTTATATTCCGATTAACCAGGTTGCCAGCGAATTTAATAAGTTATACCATCAACCAATTACTAAAAAAATGCAATCGCTGAATTTGGGCAGCAAGGTGATTGATTTTTTGCAGTCATGCCAAACTTTTAAAGTTAAAAAAGATGGTAAGAATTATCAAGTGGCGATCGCACTTCCCTAGCTTTTTTATAAATACGGCCCTACCTGCGCTGTAATACAGCATATTCCAAGTCTATGAAGTACACCCCAGAAACCGGGTTTCTTTACAGAGCTCGCCTCTGGTACTGATTCTGTTGAAGAAACCCGGTCGATCGCGATCTACATCTACATGGAATATGCTGTATCATGTCCGATCGAGCGACCGGGATTTTTGTAGGGGCTCCCCTCACCAACAATACCTGCCAACAATCTCCCATCTCAAAAAACCGCCCCGACCGAGATATTATGGTTAATCGATCGGACATGATATAAATCGCCCGCCGAACCGTGCGAAATTAGCCGAGTGCGATCGGA
>NZ_JANMZH010000782.1:0-1190 GCF_031383065.1 Microcoleus sp. OTE_8_concoct_300
GCCGATCGAGAAGCTGACTTTTATGACTTGTTTGCCTGTGCGAACCGTGAGGGGGCAGATTTTTTGATTCGAGCTACTCAAAACAGATGTTTAGAGTCCTCGTCCAACCATCTTAAAGAAGAGATGGAATTGGTCGAACCGCAAGTCACAATGACCGTTGAATTGAAGCGCAACCCAACTCGACCATCACGAGAAGCGACTTTAACTATTCGGTATAAAACCTTAACTATTCAACCCCCTCAAAATCGTCCTAAACAAGAGAAATTAAGTCCGATTAAACTACAAGTTATTTTAGTTAGAGAATCCGAGCCACCTTCTGAGTCAGAAGTAATTGAGTGGTGGCTGGTGACAACTTTACCTATTACTTGTATAGAGGATGTGACTACTTATGTGAGATCGCAAAAGTTATCGTTGGTTGATTGAGCGTTACCATTATGTATTAAAAAGTGGTTGTGGAATTGAGAAGCTACAATTAGAAACAGCAAAAAGGTTAGAAATGGCTCTAGCTACTTATTCTATCGTAGCTTGGCGTTTGCTTTATATTACTCATCTCGCTCGGCTCGCTCCTGATGCCAGTTGTGAAATCATGTTAGAACCTCCAGAATGGCAGGCTCTTTATGCAACAATTCATCACAAAAGTTATCCTCATTCTTACCCGCCAACTTTAGGGGAAGCGGTTGGTTGGATTGCTAAATTGGGAGGTTTTTTAGGGCGAAAACATGATGGTTTTCCAGGAGTTAAGACTTTGTGGCGTGGATTGACAAGATTGGATGATATTATGATGGGTTGGCTACTATTTAATCAACTAAAAACAACTTGAATCGGTATGTTTCGAGGTTTAAAATAGCTGTTATGACAAATTGTGTTGATGATCGAGCGTGATAATTTTGGTAAACCGCCGCCAATGGCAGAAAAACATTTTATTCTGTTTGTCCAAAATGTGCGATCGGGAAAAACCCCGATCGCGCTTGAGCGAACTCATTGAAAAAGCGAGACATCAATGAACATTCTTTGCAGGAGAATTCGTATTCGATTAGAATCGATCTCCCCAATAGCTCCTACACAAGTAGTTACTTTTGTCAACTTTCTTGTTAAGAAAGATGTTTATAACAATACTTCGGACAGTTTTTCTATGGCCCAATGACTTATCCTCGCTTGACTTTGAGCCACTGTGGATAATTAAATCAAAG
>NZ_JANMZH010000785.1:0-1046 GCF_031383065.1 Microcoleus sp. OTE_8_concoct_300
AAATCTTTGACACCATCTATCGAAGCAGGGGGGCATCGCGGCAGGGGTTGTCTCTTTCATTGGTCATTCTTTAACGTTATATGCTTGCTATGCAAGCATTATAACGTATTTTTACCGTATTTTTTGTTTAAGTCCCGCTAATAAGCTCGCTCAGCATTTAAATGCTGTGTCAATAAATAGGGCTTGCTGGATAAGTGCAGAAAGGTTACACAGCCTGGTTATGTGATCGCGCGCTCGAGAAAAGTGTGCAAGATAAACAGGTAAAATAGTACAAAACCTTTGCATCACCCAGTGCGCTCGTGTACAGAAAAGCTGAGCTTGCTCCCCCCTCACCCTCCGACTTTGAACTCCCCTCCTGTGGAAAGTTGTCACCAGATAACCGTTGGGTAAAAATGGTCCAACTAATCCCGTGGGATGAATTTGAATCAGAATATGCTAAAAACTTCCCCACAGAAATGGGGGCACCCGCCAAATCGTTTAGGATGGCATTGGGGGCATTAATTATTAAAGAAAAATTAGGAATTAGCGATCGTGAAACAGTAGAACAGATCCGGGAAAACCCCTATCTACAATACTTTATTGGTCAATCAAGCTACAGTAACGAGCTACCCTTTGACCCATCTCTATTAGTTCATTTTCGGCAAAGAATTAGTCCGAACCTAATTAATAAAGTTAACGAACGAATGGTTGAAAAAATTCGCTCCATCACCCCAGTTAAACCAGAAAAAAAAAAGGATTCGGACGCCAAAAATGAGTCACCCAATCGCGGAAAATTAATCCTAGATGCTACCTCGGCCCCAGCCGACATTACCTATCCGACCGACTTAGGACTATTAAACAAAGCCAGAGTTCATACCGAAAAAATTATAGATATCCTGTATAAACCGATCAAATATCAAACCAGTAAAAAACCAAGAACCTACCGTAATCTCGCCCGAAAAGATTACTTATTAATAGCCAAACAAAGAAGACCATCCCGCCACAAAAAAAGACAGGCAATTAAAAAACAACTTCAATATATCAAAAGAAACCTCGCTCATATTGAA
>NZ_JANMZH010000815.1:0-4917 GCF_031383065.1 Microcoleus sp. OTE_8_concoct_300
CGTTTGACGAAGGAACAACTGCACCTGTGATGATGTTGTTACCAAACATTAAGGAACCAGCTACTGGTTCGCGGATGCCGTCAATGTCCACTGGAGGGGCTGCGATGAAGGCGATGATGTAGCAGATGGTGGCAGTTAGCAGGGTGGGAATCATCAAGACGCCGAACCAGCCTACATAAATGCGGTTGTCGGTTGATGTTACCCAGTTACAAAACTGTTCCCACAGATTGGCGCTTTCGCGTTGCTGTAAAGTTGTGGTCATTTGTTTATGATTGCTTTATTTGGTTGTCAATGTTCGGATGATGTTTATATTATTAACTGTATTGTTAACGTTTGTAAAGGGGTTTAGCGACAGTTAAACTGATGCAGGTAATAAGCTGAGGTTATATTGAGTCTAGGGATATCGACCTGGGGCATCATTGGCTATCAACTTTACCCGTCAATGACTTGCTGAACTTGTGGCGACACATTAGATAAGAAATTCAGCCCCGTCTCGCGCTCTACTTGCTACACAGGTACTAGACGAAGCTTTTTCATCCCTTGCCCTTGACGCTGCTATCGTTGGACCTCATCACGGCGATCGTCAATTCCACCTGATCGCTATCTTCCTCAGTCCAAACATTTTCACCCATGGTTTATCTGAATGTGGGCGTTGCTGCACTAAGGTATGATTAGTTCAAAGATAAGTTTTAACAAAAAAATTAACTAAAAGTCAGAGCCAAGAAAATGTCCTGCATTTGACACTCACCGCCCGATCGAACGTGCGGTGATTTTTTGCTTAACCACCCAGCTTGCGGAAATAGGCTTGCCCCTAAAAAAGCAGAGGCTAGATCTCCCGAAGCGTTCGGGTTTAAAACCCAAGTTCCCACCTGCCCGCTCGGTACTCAAAGCTAGCTCCAGAATATTAGTATAGCAATCCTCGCATCATTTGTGAATTTCTTACTCCCTCCCCGCAGGTTCGGGGAGGGTTGGGGAGGGGTAAAAAATTTACGACTCCTGCAAGGATTGCTATAGTGCCATTCCAGTTTCTGTTTAACACGAATCCACACTCACAAATGTGAGTTCTTGTAGACAGAGACTTTTTGATTAGAGTGCTGCAATTAGAGCATGGCTGCGAAGTATATGCCGGATTGACTGCAACAGTTATCCGACTATTCTTAAGGTCAAAATGCTCTAACCATTTTCTGAATATAAACCCACCTGCATCATTAACAGACTTGGCGAGACAAGGGTTTTTAACTAAGTTCTTAATCCTCAAATCGACAAGAGCGACCAAATCGTTAGATGGGATGCAGCAACGCGCCACTCTCTTGGCGTGAGCTTCACGTTGCCTACTTATTTTGAGGTGTACTCGCCCTAACTTATTAAGAGCTTTCTTGCGGTTAGGAGAGCATTTCTTTTTACTAGAAACACGGCGTCCGTGAAATTTCAACCGTTTCTCTCGGACTCGATCAAACTTTGGGCTAGATTCCGTGTGTCCATTGCTATCGGTGTAGAACTCTTTGATTCCTACATCTAGTCCTATAGTTTTCCCTGTTGGCTTCAAGGCTCCCTTGTTATCAGCATCAACCAAGAACGGAACATAGTAGCCATCGGCACGACACACCAACCTAACCCGTTTGAGCTGGTGTAGTTGAGAGAAGTTTAAATCCCACCTTCACTCTAGCAATTCTACTCAGACTTTGGATTCTAGATTTGAGATTTGGGGATAAACTAGCTCGTGCACAAGCTCTTTGAACAGCAACTTGACTGCTTTAGCCGCCACGCGCGATCGCACCAACTGCACCGGCCGCCCGCTCAGTTTTTCCGCGTCCATGATTTCTCCCAGCCGTGAGCCAATTTCATTATTTAGGCGCGTGCGCTGCGGTTCAATCCTGGTAAATACCCACAGCCACAAAGCTTTTCGACATAAATCTGAACCGCCGCTGACTCTCGACCTGTTGATGTCGCCACTGCTCTCTTGCGACGGTGCACAGCCCAATGCTTTACAAAAACGGCGCTGCGATAAATACCGCTTGGTAGGTTTGTGAGACAAACGACCGTTACGAATCTTCACATCAGGTTTACCGTCAGCGGCAAGGTAATTTTCAAACGGATAAATCTGAGAAAGCAGCAAAGCCTCGACTCGGCGGCCAAAACCAAAACGGGCAAAAACCTTGCGGTAGGGCAAAAACTGCGGCTCGCTTACAAGGAGAGAAAGTTGAAACTCCACAACCATTTCTTCGCGCTGGATGTCACAGATTCGCGCCGCGTGGAAACGAACGCCCTCATCTATTCCCAGCCCGATCGACTGTTCAAGCATCAAATCATACTTAGCTGACGGTCGTTGGCCGCAAAGCCACCCCCAAAATAAGGGCACTTTTTCACCCGATCGCACCGATCGCACGAGCGCCGCCTCTGGAAACTGCCACGCTAAATCTTGGCGAGCGCGGTTGATAATTGGCGACTGCACGCGGTTGAGGTGGGAGAGCCGCAGAACCAAGCGACGGATTTCAACAATGGGTTGCGTTCGGGCTTGCACGAATCGGCGGGGCGCTTCCAAGTAATCCCATCCATAAATCGCCAAAGCTAGAGCATCTGCGTCATCATCTTTGTCGGGCAGTCCTAAATGGTGCTCGCGGAATGAACGCAGCTCTTTGTGCCCGACGAGGCGAACTTCTACACCGACTCTGGCAAGGTGAGTTCCCCAAAGCAATTGGTAGTTAACCCCCGTGGGTTCCATTACAGCAATTGTGTTAGCTAAATCACCACCAATCAAAGTCAAAAGTCCACGAATTCCAAAAACATTCGCTTGAAATTTATGAAAATCGCAACCGTAATAAAATTGTCGAGGTTCAGTTGGTCTTTCTGTTAACAGGCAACAGGAAACTGAGGCCTTGCTAATATCAAGTCCGAGAATTTGCATGAAGTTTTTTGGGGTGATAATTTTTCCAAATCCCCACAGCAAAGCTTATGAATCACCCAAAGGCCACTAAGAGCCTAATTCACTCTTAAAGCGAAAACTTGCACGGGGAAAAATGCAATCAATCAAGTAGTGACCGAGCTTATGAAGGTAGAAAAGCCACTACGAGCTTGTTTCCTTTTTAAAGCCCTAAGTCACAACTCAATTAATTGACGGATGATTTGGACTCGATCCGCTACTCAAAAAGAGTTTCGGCCGCTAAGTCAAACAGCCATCATCAGGCGGTTATTCAGAAGAAAAAGGAACGGCATTAGCAAAATTATGCCAAGTTTTAAAGGAATTCTGAGCTTGAGTAAAAACGCCACCTACAACAGAATTATCCCAGTCAAAGTCACGAGAAGGTTCTGATACTTTGCGAGGCTTAACTACTAAAAAATCTCCAAATAAATCCTCCAAAAACCAATCATCTAAGCAGAGGATATCCCAGATTTGACGAAGGGTTTTGAACTTGCGGACACGGTGTCCCAAGCTAAGAAACCAGCCACCGCCAGGACACTTGCACAAATCAAGAAAAGCAGCTTGAGCAAGTGTAAGTACCCTTTTAAAGCTAGGGCGGGCAACAGGATTGATGTCCTTAGCTCGGTTAATGATTTGAGACTGAGCGCGAATGCGATCGCACATCTCATCATTCTGTTCGCGAAGCCGTTGAATCTCAACTTGAGCCGAAATTAATTGAGCCTGAAGTTGAGCGAGTTGCTCTTCAACATTCATAGTTAAAATTCGTGAGGATTGTCATCATCATCCGAACATTTAAAAGGGATAGGGTCAACTTCCGCCTCCACAACAACATCGTCGGACTCGTTGGTAGCTGCTGCTTTCAAGGCAATGTCCTCGCTAATCATCAGCGTGTATGATGCGGGGTCTATCCCTAATCGCTTTAAAAAGTCCTCCATGCGTCGCAACTGTTTTCTGGCGATGTTTATTTTATCCTGCAAAATATTAAGACTTCGCTGCTTGTTTTCACATTTGCGCTCTAATTCTTTCAAGTCTAAAACCAAGCGATTTTCGGCGCTGGCTTCTTTCAGTAGCTCGTCAATTTGCGCTTTCATAACTGGGTATTCTTGGGAAAGGCTGTCCACATCGGCGCTGATTTGAACCTCGCCTTGTTTGTCGAGCTGTCCCCAAGAATTGGCTTGGTAGGTGGGAACGGAAATTTTAACGTTGAACATTAGTTAACTATTGATTGTTGGCGACATTGAAGGAGGAAGCGATCGCCAGTTCCAATGACGATCGGGAGAAAGAATGATGATGGAAATATGAACAAACCATTTAGAACCCAGCATCACCTCCGGGAGGCGATCGGGCTGGTTGCATGCTACTGCCAGCGACGATGCAGCAAGTATGCGTTTGGTATGGATTTGGTATGCGTTTAGATTGCGTTTGGGCGGAGTTTGGTATGCGTTTAAGTTGCGGTTGACACGCAGTCATCGGCGGAAAGCTTGGGAGGCTGGGTTTGGGCAATCGAACACCGACACCTGCTGTAGAAAATTCGTCAGAATTACGGCGGTTTGTGGGATTGCCCAGGGGGCCAAACGTGGGGATAAAAAAGTTGGAAGTGTCGGAACTGTCACCAACTCGCAGAAGTTCCATCACTTCGGACGGATGCCAACCGATCGGCTCATACCAAGTGTGCGGGCAATGCGCCCACAGGCAAAACGAATCAAGCGATACTTGCAGCGGCTCATTATGTTCGGCGTTAACTTCGTTATGTTCGGGACTAACTTCGTTATGTTCAAAGTCCCAACGAGCGAGAGCCTCACGAAACGGATCAAGAAATTCAAAATCATCCGGGTCTGGCGGCTCATCCACCGATTCAATAGACCTCTTGCGAAAGTGCGCTCGTTCTAGGTAAAATAAAAGAAATAATTAGCTCCCATAAGATGAATTACGAACAAGTACAAAAGTTAAACCCCGCCGACTTTAAACGGTACTGTGGACTACATCAAGAGACATTC
>NZ_JANMZH010000846.1:0-2343 GCF_031383065.1 Microcoleus sp. OTE_8_concoct_300
CACACTTTGTCTCTACTATTAGAGGACAACAATCATGGCTATTCCTGACGTTGAATTAGATGCTGTGTTCCTCGTAAAGCAAAAATTCAATCGCTCCCACAAAATGTCAACCCCAGCAAAAAATATTTGGTGGCGATTGACTCTTCTAATTACTCTGCAATTAGCTCTGTTGTTTTTAGGTGAAAAAGCACAAGCTGGAGGTGGAGAGCCAGTTGATTTAGACTCAGAGACTAGACCAAAAACAGTCAATGCTACTGCCAATATTAAATGGGATAAATGGAGTCAGCCTTATTGGTTGAATAGCCAAGTTTGTCGGGAAAAAAGTGGCGATTTTGCCTGTTTCAGCTCTGATACTGCCAGAAAAATTGGCTGGAATATTCCAGCCCGCAATTGATTAAATCACTCATCATTAAAGGAGTCCAATCGTGAATTTCCAGAAAGTTCAAAAAATTACTGCGATCGCCATTGCTAGTGTTTCTATAGCTTTTACGGCACAAGCAGCTCAAGCAGCGGAAACTTTTCAGGTAAATGGCGGATATGCACTGAATACAAACAACTCTTTTCGGTTGATTGACGGGACTCCTCGGATGTCTCTTTATCAACATAACATCAACGACCCTGACCAAAAATTTGACCGTTTGCCGGGTAGCAGTAGCAATAGTATACTGTTGCGTCACGGTTCAACAGGCAAGTGCTTAAATGCTCATTATCTTGAGAACAATAAGGAAATAAATGTGTGGAATTGCAACGCTTCCGACCCAGATCAAAACTGGAATCTAGAGAATCTTTCTAGGGGGGAGTTCTTAATCCGCCGCAAGGGAACTGAGTTCTGTGTTGATTCTCCTACTCGTACTAATGCTGGTAGGATTCATCTAATTAGGTGCGATGCCAATAATGCGAACCAGCGTTGGAAAAGCACTGGCACTCCTACCAACAACCAACCAGCCTTGTTTGATAATCCTACATCTAGTACACCCTTACGTGGTTTCGAACATCCATTGAAGGGGGCAGGTGCTTACTCTAGTCACTTTGGACGTGGGGATCGTTCTATTCAGAAATTTGCAGATGACATAGGTGCAGGAATTGGTACAGCTATCTACGCTATGCGGAGTGGGAAAGTAATTGCAATCAAGCAGGATGTGCCAGATATGAATAAGCCAGCATCTTCGAACAATCAGTACAATGTCAACTATATTGTAATTGAACACGATCGAGATGTACCCCACAAGTCTGGTAAGTATTATCGCTCATTCTATATGCACATCCAGCAGAATTCGGCTCAAGTAAAAGTAGGAGATCGAGTAGAAGCCGGACAAAGGATTGCTTCTACCGGATACAATGGCTGGGCTGATGGGGCACATCTACATGTTGAGGTCAACTATCCAACTGGTAAAGACGATACTGTTTATAATCTTATAAATCTTATAAACAATCGTGAAACCGTTCCCTACGTTTGGAATCCTCCCTATGGCTATAACAAATAGGATTATCCAGTAAGCCTATCTAACCGAGGGTGATCCTTTCTACATCGTGTCAGGGTTGTAAAGGTCGCCTATGAAGAGAATGGTGGTTACGGTAAGACAGTCCAAACAACTCTGACGCTCGAACAATCTCGTAATGGTTGGAATATTCCCGAATATCCTAATCATGCCCCTTGGTATCTGCAACGAAAACGATAAGGTAGGGTTCGGTGCCTCAGCGATCAGATTGTTAGTTTAAATCGAAAATAATCCTAGCGGACGCACCCTACCTAAACAGATGAACGCAGACGAAATCTCATCTGCGTTCATCTGTGTTTATCTGCTAAAATCTGCGGTCAAAAAAACGCCCAATCCAACTACTTAGCCGCAGGTAAAGACAACTGAGGCGAAGTTTTAGGATAAGCTGCGATCGCGCACATTAGCAAAGTCAGGTAAATTCTGAACAATACGGGTCAATCTTCAGAAGTCCGGCTGGTCTAGGTTAATGGTCATAGTTACTGCTTCTATGCAAGAGCGCTACTATATTTTGGCTTAAAAAAATATTAATGTGCTAACCGGGGAAACGGACAGTGACAGCCTGTTGACACAATCCCGTAGCGATGACTTTTGCGGTGTTCCGGCAACAACATTTCTTAATGCGGTGGGGTTGCCGTTTTTTGGCTATGTAGGTATGATAACGTATATCGCGCAACCGCGCAATACGTAGTTGTGTCACCACGCAGTAAACCGCCCCCTCGCCAGATGCGAGAATACAGGTATGCGCGTATGAGAGACATGGCTAAAAAAATTCCACCTGAAATGGCTGAACTAAGCGTTTACGTAGATAAAAGGCTAAAGCTACGATTCAAACTAGCTTGCACAG